>CADALS010000102.1 GCA_902788795.1 uncultured Eubacteriales bacterium
ACAGTAAACGATCCGTCTGTGGTGCTGGAGATGCTGTTCATAGACGATCTTGTGGAGGAGATGTTCGATGCTCTTGAAGGGCATCCGCACCGCTGCGAATACCCAGCTGCGGGCACAGACGGCTACGACGGCCTTACCCCAAAGTGGACCGAGGGCGGCAGGTACTGCGCAGCACCCGTAACGCACAAAGCAACTCTCGGATACATAGTAGAATGCCTGAAAGCCTTCCGCGACCAGCCAGGCACCCTCATAATGCCTGCAATAGCGCCGGGAAGCTTCGAAAAGAAGCTCTACTCCATGTATCTCAGCTACCTGCCCAAGGAAAAAGTTGCGTTCAGCCTCAAGATGAACAAGGACGAGCGCGGCAGCTTCACAGAGCTTTTAAAGACCGTGGACCACGGCCAATTCTCGGTAAATATATCCAAGCCCGGCATCACAAAAGGGCAGCACTGGCACAACAGCAAATGGGAGTTCTTTATAGTCGTTTCAGGGCACGGCCTTATACAGGAACGCAAAATAGGAACAGACGAAGTAATAGAATTCGAGGTCAGCGGAGACAACATACAGGCTGTACACATGCTCCCCGGATACACTCACAACATCATCAACCTGTCGGATACTCAGGATCTTGTAACGCTCATGTGGGCCAACGAGATCTTCGATCCGCAGCATCCCGATACATTCTTTGAGCCGGTAAAATGAGGTGGATCATGGCAAACTGGAAGAATAACGGAAAACTGAAGCTTTTGATAATAGTCGGAACAAGGCCGGAGATAATACGCCTTGCCGCTGTAATAAACAAGTGCCGCAGGTATTTCGATACCATACTGGCGCACACCGGTCAGAACTACGATTACAACCTTAACGGCGTGTTCTTTAAGGACCTTAAGCTGGACGCCCCGGAGGTCTACATGGAAGCCGTAGGCGCAGACCTGGGCGAGACCATGGGCAACATAATAGCAAAGAGCTACAAGCTCATGACAGAGCTTAAGCCGGACGCAGTGCTGGTTCTGGGCGACACCAATTCCTGCCTTTCTGTTATAGGCGCCAAGCGCCTGCACATACCAGTATTCCACATGGAGGCAGGTAACAGGTGCAAGGACGAATGCCTTCCGGAGGAGACCAACAGAAGGATAGTAGACATCATTTCGGACGTCAACCTGGCCTACTCGGAGCATGCCAGAAGGTACCTGGCAGACTGCGGCCTTCCTAAGGAGAGGACCTACGTTACAGGCTCCCCCATGGCGGAAGTCCTCAAGATGAACCTGGCTGAGATAGAGGCCAGCGATATCCACAAGCGCCTTGGGCTCGAAAAGGGCAGATACATACTGCTCTCCGCCCACAGGGAAGAGAACATAGACACAGACAAGAACTTTACCAGCCTGTTTACAGCCATCAACAAAATGGCTGAGAAATACGACATGCCCATACTCTACTCCTGCCACCCCAGGAGCAGGAAAAAGCTCGAGGCCAGCGGCTTTGAGCTGGACAAGAGGATAGTGGCTCACGAGCCTCTGGGCTTCCACGACTACAACTGCCTGCAGATGAACGCGTTTGCAGTAGTAAGCGACAGCGGAACACTTCCGGAGGAGAGCAGCTTCTTTACCTCCGTAGGCCATCCCTTCCCTGCAGTTTGCATAAGGACCAGCACGGAGCGCCCGGAAGCACTGGACAAGGGCTGCTTTATACTGTCCGGTATAGACACCACAGGCCTTCTGCAGGCGGTGGACCTTGCCGTGGAGATGGTAAAGAACGGAGATAACGGCATACCCGTACCCGACTACACAGACGAGAACGTAAGCGACAAAGTCGTAAAGATAATACAAAGCTACACAGGCATAGTAAACAAGATGGTCTGGAGAAAGTTCTAGGCCGCTTCGAAGCCTTAAACATCAGGAGAATCTAATGGCTTACCCGGTAATAAAGAGCAAGTCCGGCAGACCTTATCAGATCTGCAAATGCTGCGTAATGGACACCAGCGATGAAGATATAGTATTCAATGAAGACGGTGTGTGCACACGCTGCACAGAGTACAAAGAACGCATAGAGCCCGAGTGGAATCACGGAAAAGGCCACGAAAAGGAGCTTGCGGAGCTTATCGCTGCGATCAAAAAGTCCGGAGAGGGCAAGAAATACGACTGCATACTCGGTCTTTCCGGAGGCCTGGACAGCTCCTACATGCTGCACCTTGCGGTAAGGGAGTGGGGGCTCCGCCCGCTGGTCTTCCACATAGACGCAGGCTGGAACCTTCCGGTGGCAGAGGCTAACATAAAAAGGCTCACGGAAAAGCTTGGCGTGGAGCTTTTGGTGGAGCATATGGACTGGGAAGAGATGCGCCAGATGCAGCTCGCATGGTTTAAGACAGGCCTTGAGATGCTGGACGCCCCGCAGGACCACGCATTCATAGCTCTTATAGATAAATACGCCGCGCAGTATGGCATAAAGTACATACTCAACGGCTACAATATCTGCACCGAGATAGTTGCAGACCCGTCGTCCTGGGAGAAGGGCTCCGGCCCCACCGGAGACGGTACATACATAAAGGACGTTGTTAAAAAGTACTGCGCTGTTCCTATCAGGAATTACACTTATACCAGCGGGCTTAAGCACAAGTTCGTTACACCCTACATCAAAGGCATAAAGACAGTAAAACCGCTCAACCTTGTTGAATTCACAAGGAAGTCCATGGTGGAGACACTCAGCCGCGAGTACGGCTACGTGGAGTACGGCCAGAAGCACTTTGAGGACCTTATAACCAAGTTCCTTGAAGGCTGGTGGCAGCCCACAAGGTTCGGCCACGATATAAGAAGGGCTCAGCTCAGCAGCCTTGTGGTAACAGGCCAGATGAGCAGGGACGAAGCCCTTGCAATACTTGAAAAGCCGCCCCTTTCCGAGGAAGAGTCCAAAAAGCTCTTCTCGGAAGTTGCTGCAAAGCTTGGCATAACAGAAGAGGAGCTTATGAGCTACCACGAGCTCCCGGAATGCACAGACAAGTTTAAGAGCCAGGAGAAGCTCTACAACTTTGGCATCAGGCTCTACGAAAAGCTCGGCCTTGAAAAGAGGATACGCAAGTAGCCCCTGCCGGCAGGATAAAGGCAGACCTTTATGAAATACAAAACATACATCGTAATAGTGAGCCTTGATCCGGATATAGCTCATCTGAGAGCCGTGGCGGAGTGCATTACAAGCGCCGGATGCGTGCCTGTTATAGCAGACAACGGAAGCAAGGATGTCCGGAGCATCCAGGAGATCCCCGGGTGCCAGCTGATAAGCCTTGGCGAGAACACAGGCATAGCGCACGCGCAGAACAAGGGCATAGAATGCGCTCTTGAAAACGGCGCGGAGGTAATAGGCTTTTTCGACCAGGACAGCACCGCGGATGTAGCGCTTATACGCACCCTCACAGCAGCTCTGGATGACGATAATATAAAGATAGCCGCTCCGGTAAGCATAGACGCAAAGACCGGGGAGGCCTATCCAAACCACAGAGTGGGCAGCAACGGCCGCCTTGTGGATGTCTACCCCGATGGCAGAGAGGCATTTACCCAGGTGGACGTGTCTATCTCCTCCGGAACCTTCGTAAAACGGGAAGTTTTCGCAAAGGTGGGCCTGTTCGACGAATCATTTTTCATAGATTTCGTGGATGTGGAGTGGTGCCTGCGCTGCCGCAGGGCAGGCATACCCATAACTATAGTAAACGCGGCAAGGATGCCGCATTCCATAGGGGAGAGCAACAGGAAGATAGGTCCGCTTACGGTAAACGTGCACAGCCCCTACCGGACCTATTACAAGGTCCGCAACGCGTTCCTGCTGTCTTCAAAGGGTCTGGGCAGATCTTTCAGCTTTTCGCAGCTGCTGCCGGCGGTAGTCCAGAACGGCCTGCTGATATTCGACAAGCAGCGCGGCAAGGAATACAGAAAGTACTATTTTCAGGCAATAAAAGACGGTCTTAAGAAAAGAGACGGAAAATATGAGCAGTGGCACAACAGAACGTGAATACAACAGCGTGTGTATGGCAACATACAACGGAGAGCGCTTTATCAAAAGACAGCTGGACTCCATACTGATCCAGCTTGGCCTTAACGATGAAGTAATAATAGTCGACGACTGCTCTTCCGACAGCACTGTTGAGATAATAAGGCAGATAGGGGACCCCCGCATAAAGCTCTTTGTAAACGAGGAGAACCTGAGGGAGGTAAAGACCTTCGAAAAAGCCATAGAATTGGCAGGCGGCAGGTACATCTTCCTCTCCGACCAGGACGATATCTGGACGCCCGGAAGGTACAGGCTGATGCAGGCTGCCCTTAAGGAAAAGGAAGCCCTCTGCGTTTCCGGCAATTTCGATACCATAGATCCGGACGGAAACCACGTAGACTACCCCGTCGAAAAGCTCCGCACACAGGACAGCACGGAATACAACAAGAACATACTCAGGATATTCGCAGGCAAAGGTTTTTACTACGGCTGCGCCATGGCCTTCGACAGCAGGCTCAAGGAGACCATACTTCCGTTCCCAAAGGGCCTTGAATGCCACGATCTTTGGATCGCTATGGCAGCCAACTACCTTAAGAGCAATGTGCACCTGGAAGAGTCCGTCCTGCTGCACACAATTCACGGAAGCAACGTTACGGATACCAAGCGCCCCTTAAAGGACAAGCTCAAAAGCAGGGTCGTAATGCTTTCCATGTACTGGGAGCTTAAAAAGCGCACCTATAAGGAAGATGATGCCGAGGACCCGGAAAAGCCCGGAAACAGCAAGCTTTTCCACGATGTCTCCACCACCATAGCCAAGCTTATAAATGTGGTGTTTATGGCAGCCCCGTTCGTATTCGTGTGGTACATGTTCTACGCGGATCAGCTGTGGGTAAAGTTCGTAAGGCGCGGACACTGGCTGGTAATACTGTTCTACATACTCATGTATCTTGTTATAGGCAAGGTGTACGATGCCTTCAGGATATCGTACAACAGCAAGGGCGAGATGATATACAGCCAGGCATTATCGCTGCTGGAGGTAAACGTCTTCATGTACATAGTGGAGTGGCTCCTTATAAGGCATGCTCCAAGGGTGCTCCCCATGATAGGCGTGTACGTTGTTCAGCTGGGGCTTGCCGCGCTGTGGAGCCATGTGGCCCAGAACTGGTACTTTAAGACCTTCCCGGCAAACAAGACCGTTATAATATGGGACGTGCGCCAGGGCATATCCAATCTTATAGAAAAGTACGACCTTAAAAAGAAGTTCAGAGTTGTAGGGGATATGTCCGTGGAGCAGTGCCTTGCCAACCTGTCCATACTGGACAATGTGGATACGGTATTTATCGTAGGCGTGCACAGCCACGAACGCAATATCATCGCAAAATACTGCCTTATGCACGATATCAAGGCCTTCCTTATCCCCAAGATAGGAGATCTTATCGTTACAGGCGCCAAAAGGACCCAGATGTTCCACCTGCTTATGCTTAAGGTAGAGCGCTTCAACCCGTCCCTGTGGTACCTGCTGCTAAAAAGGCTTGGAGACATAGTGCTCTCCTTGATAGCGATAGTCATATTCTCGCCCATTATGATAGCAACAGCCATCTGCATCAAGAGGGAAGACAACGGCCCCGTTATATACAAGCAGGTGCGCCTTACCAAGGACGGAAAAGAGTTCAAGATACTCAAGTTCCGCAGCATGCGTATAGATGCGGAGAAGGACGGCGTTGCCAGGCTCTCCACAGGGGACCACGACGACAGGATCACCAAGGTGGGCAGGTTCATACGCAAGGTAAGGATAGACGAGCTGCCGCAGCTCTTCAACATACTTAAGGGGGATCTCTCCATAGTAGGTCCGCGTGCGGAAAG
>CADALS010000103.1 GCA_902788795.1 uncultured Eubacteriales bacterium
GCTTCGGTGGAGCGCATGTAAGGCACAGCGTAGTAGCTGTCCGCAAACCTGCATTCCTCCAGGAACTCCGGTACCATTTCTGAAAGCTTTGGAGAATCAAACTTTACAGCGCTGCCGCCAAGCCCGTACTTCTCGTTGGTAAACAGCTTGTCCAGAGCCACAACATTGTTGTTTCCGGTAAGGTAAGTTGCAATGTGGTCCGGATAGCTTATGCACACGTTAGGCGTTGTATTGGTGGATATATTGGTTATTACATCGTTGTATATCTTTGCATAGTCTGTGTATAGCCTTATATTCACCTTGATATTAGGATACAGAGCCTCAAAATCGGCTTTTGCCTTGTTGTATACATTCACCTGAGACTTGTTGGTATCGTTCTTAGCCCAGAAAGTGATCTCCATCTGCCTGGATTCGTCGAGGCTTTCCGGAAGCTCAAACTCTGCCATTCCCTGAGTGCCGTGGCAGCCGCTTAAGGTAAGCAACAGAAATACCACAAAAGCCGCAGCTGCTATCAGAGCCAGTATCCTGAGTAAAGGCAGTTTATCTCTCATCCCTTGGTACCTCCTCTGGATACGCCGGCCATTATCTTTCTCCTGAAGATAAGGAACAGCACTATCAGCGGCGCGGAAATAACGCAGACTGCAGCCATCATGGCCGGTATGTTCTCGCGTCCGAAGCCGTTCTCCCTTATCTCCTGTATACCATTGGATACCAGGAAGTGCAGCTGATCGTCTGTTATAAGCCTTGGCCACACGTAGGAGTTCCAGCACTCTATTACCTTAAGAATAACTATAGTTACTATTGTCGGCTGGCTGATGGGTATCATTACCTTTGTAAGGTACTTGAAATCCGATGTGCCGTCTATCTTCGCAGCGTAATACAGCTCGTCCGGGATCTGCTCGAAGTTCTCCTTAAGCAGGTAGATATAGAACACGCTTGTTACAGACGGCAGTATCAGGCCTATAAAGGTGTTGCGCATGTTCCAGTCGGTAATTGTAACGAAGTTTGTAATTATTACAAGCTCGTTGGGTATCATCATCAGGGACAGGAAAAGCGTAAACAGCAGGTTCTTGCCCTTAAAGTTGAGCCTGGAGAACGCGAATGCCGCAAGCACTATTACCACCAGCATCAGAGCTGTGGTGCAGACTGTAAATATAAGTGTGTTGGCAAAGTAGCGCGCCAGAGGCACCGCAGTGAATGCGTCCTTGTAGTTTTCCAGCGTCGGGGAAAGCGTAAAGAACTTTGGAACGTATTCAGAGTTGTATGCTCCGTAGCTCTTGACCGATGTAAGCACCATCCAGTAGAACGGGAAGAGCACCATTATTCCCCACAGCGTAAGGAAAAAGTAAGTAATGCCCTTTCTTACTGCAGCTTTTCTTTTGGCGGCGCGTTCTATTGCTTCGTAGTCTTTGTTCATGGCCGCCTCCTAGTACTGGACGTTCTTCCTGCTTATCATAAGATTTATGCAGGTGATCGTCATAACTATTGCAAAAAGAATTAGTGCTGCCGCGGAAGCGTAGGATGGGTAACCTCCGCTGTTTCCGTAGAGCATGTCGTAAACGTAGCCTACGATGGTGTTCATACCGGCTGCATTAAGATCTGTTCCAAACAGCGCAACTGCATCCGAATAGGCCTTGAAAGCGCCTATAAAGCCGGTTATCACCAGGTAGAAGATCATTGGAGATATCATGGGCAGCGTTATCTTGTAGTATGTGCGCCACTTGGCAGTTCCGTCTATCTTGGCGGCATTGTAATAGTCCTGCTTTACAGATGCCAGAGCACTTGTAAGTATAAGTATCTTGAAAGGCATTACCACCCAAATGGTGTAGAAGCAAAGCACAAACATCTTAGCCCAGTAAGGACCGTCTATAAAGTCCACAGAGCTGCCGCCGAACAGCTGGATCAGCAAGTTTACCATGCCGTCCGTGTAAGCGGTCTTCTTGAACAGTATCATGAATACAAGGCCTACAGCCAATGTATTCGTAACGTAAGGCAGGAAGAACACGGTCTGGTACAGATCGCGCAGCTTTTTTATGGAGTTCAGTCCAAGGGATATCAGAAGCGCAATGCCTGTGGAAAGCGGCACTGTAATGATGACCAGTATGAAAGTATTCTTTATAGCCTGCAGGAAGTACGGATCTCTCAGCACGTAAGAGAAGTTGTACAGCCCTACTCCGCTGTAGGTCTGCGAAGCAAAATTAAAGCTCTCTTCAAAGGAATACACCACTACGTCTATAAGCGGGTATACCATAAAGAGCCCCAGGAATGCTATGGCAGGCAGCAGGTAGAGCCAGGCTTTTTTATTGTTGCCGTATTTCATCCATACCTCCTAAGCCCTGCCAAGAGGCTTCTGATCGCCGAAATATATACGTTTTGAACTTGTTTTATCAAAGAGGTAGACCTTTGCCGGGCGCAGCCTGAAGTTAACAATCTCCTTAGTCTGATCCACCTTATTTTCCGCGCTTATAATGGCCCTTATGGAAACGCCCTGCATGCCTTCGTGGGTGGATACAACGCTGGTGTCCCTGCCCATTACCTCTACATTAACGAGCTTGCATTCCATCTTGCCGCTGTCATCAGGAACAAAGGCCTCAGGCCTGATCCCTGCCCACACTTTCTGGTCCGGTACATCCACGCCGTCCATAACATCGTCCCCTGCTATCCAGAGCACTCCGTCCCTGACCTCGGCATCGAATACGTTTATAGCGGGCGTTCCAAGGAACTTGGCTACAAAAAGGTTTACAGGATCGTCGTAAACGTCCTGCGGCTTACCTATCTGATTTACCTTGCCGGCCTCCATTACAACGATCAGATCCGAGATGCTCATGGCCTCTTCCTGATCATGAGTTACGAATATTGTAGTAATGCCTGTCTCCCGCTGTATGCGCTTTATTTCCTCCCTGGTCTGGAGTCTGAGCCTAGCATCCAGGTTAGAAAGAGGCTCGTCCAAAAGCAGCACTTTAGGCCTTTTTACAAGGGCTCTGGCTATAGCAACACGCTGCTGCTGGCCGCCGGACATCTCAGAGGGCTTTCTGTCCAAAAGACCGTCTATCTGGACCAGCTTAGCGGCCTCAAGGACCTTTTCTTCCATCTGCTGCTTGGTGAGTTTGTCCGCTCCCTTAAGGTTCTGCAGGGGGAACATTATGTTCTGCCTTACGGTAAGGTGCGGATACAGAGCGTAGTTCTGGAACACCAGCCCTACTCCCCTGTTTTCCGGAGGAAGCTTGGTAACATCATCGTCTCCGAAAAACACGCGGCCTTCCGTAGGAGTTTCCAGACCGCAGATAAGGTTGAGCGTTGTGCTCTTGCCGCAGCCGGAAGGCCCCAGAAGACCTATAAGCTTGCCGTCAGGTATTTCAAAATCAAAGTCATCTACCGCAACAACTTCTGTTTTGATCTTTATATTTATGTTTGGGAACCTCTTTGTGAGGTGATCAAGTACTACCTTCATTGATGCTCCTTACTTTTTGCGTTTTTTGATATTGACTATAAGCAGCATTGCTGCGTAATAGACCACAAGAAGGCCAAGGGTTATAAGAGCCATGGTAAAGGACCTGGAAGCAAGGCTTACAAGTACCAGCAGCGGAGCTCCAAGGAGAATGCCGAAGCTGCTTCCGAGCACCAGGTTGTTTGCAGCGGGAGTCTTAAGGTCCGGATCAACTTCTCTTAAGAGCAGAACGCCGGAACTTATGGTACCTGTCATCATTCCGTACATGGAAAGAAGTCCTTCGTAATAGTAACCCGGGTAGACCTTTTTGCACACGTAGCGCAGATGCAGCATTGTAACGATGGCGCCTGCAACTGTCATGAGTATGAACGGCAGCCAGAGTCCCGAAAGATCTCCGAAGTCTATAGATGCAATACCTGCAGCTATCATGATATCGAAAGCCACGCCTGATATGCGGCTTAGCAGGTAGTTGTTCTGATACTGAGCTTTAAAGATCTGCCCCTTGCGCAGCTTTGCCAGTATAAGCCTTACGAGTATGGCAACAGCAGATCCTATAATAAAGTTGAAGCCCCAAAGCAGGGATTCAACCGTGCCTAAAACTCCGGGAGCTACTGCGCCTAAAAGATCGCAAATGCCCTTAGTCAGCAGATATGTAAACACATATACGAGCACTACCAGAGCTATCTGGATAGAGAACCTGTCTATGGATTCCGATATCGGAAGCTCGTCTTTGGACTGGAAGGTGTCTACCGTTACAACTTCCGCCTGGGGCTCTCCGCCCTTTTCCTTGCGGAACTTGCCGCTCTTTACAACGTAGTTGGTATAGATGACGCCAACTATGCATGCGCAAAGATATCCTGCAGCTGCAATTGCAAGGCCAAAGGAACGTCCGCCTGCAAAGCCCAGAGCCTCAAAGGAAGACCCTATGTTGTTAGCTTGTCCGGGTCCCTGGCCGTAGCCCATAGGAAGCAGGATGCCGCTGGCCGGGAACAGGCTTGGCAGAACGGTCTTTGCAAGGACCAAGGAAATCACGAGTCCTGTAATGCCCTGTATCATGTAGGAGCCTACTATAACAGCACCGCTCTTAAGGCCTACAAGGCTTCCTTTTTCAGAGCCGGTCCTGTCCGGAACCTTTAAGGACATAGCTATAAAGCCAATTGCAATGCCGTGGTAAGTAAGCCATTCCAGATAGGAAGCGTCCAGCTTAAGAACGCCTAATGCCTTTAATGCAAGCAGTATAAAACCTGCAAGAACAGAAGAAGGCATAAGACTCTTTCTGATAAAGGGTATGCCCCTGCGCAGGAAATGCGCAATAAGCAGCGAGCCAGCGATCAAGCCAAGCTGTAGCACGCTGTTCCAAAGCGCCGTATTGTTTGCTGAATAATCCATGATCTACCTCTTATAGTCTTTCCCGGAAAGGAAATAATAGCTTATCATATAGTGCAGAGCGCTTCCTTTTTGCGGAAGATGAAGCTCGTAATAATCGTTTTTAGCAGTAAACAGCATGGTGTTTATAAGGATCACTGCAAGGCTTTCTATATCTTTCAGATCAAATCTTATAGTCTTTTCTGCAAATGTCCCGTCTTCCAGGGGAGCTTTACCGTTGAATTCGAACCTGTCTTTATATAATGCCGCGCTGCCTTCCAGGGCCAGCTGCTTGCCCTCCAGAGGATGCACGTAGTAGAGCTTTATGTCATTATCCGTCCTTACAAGACTTCCGGCAGGAAGCTCATTGATATAGTCGTGGAGATGCTTTTTCTGCCAGTTGCTCCAGGAAAGTATGGTCCTGAAATCCTGATCATTATCCGGTGCAGGACTGCCGTCCTCAGCAAGTTTTACCAGACTGCCCTGCGGAGTGTATACATGAGTGCTTCCGCAATTCTTGCAGACCAGTCGGTCTCCTTTGCTTTCCAGGCAGGCAAAGCCGCCGCAGTCCGGGCAGCTGTAAAGAGCTGTTTCCAGGTCTTCTGCCGGTGCCTTTGCTGTATAGCTGTAATCTCTGCCCTTCTGGTCCTCGTAGGCGTCTACATAAAGATCCCGGTTTATGATGTCTGTAACCTCTTCCACAGTCATAGCCATAAGCTCTTCGTGGGTGTACTGGCCTGCGACCTCTCCCCAGACCGGGCCTTTGCGGACTTCCCTGCTCCAGCGCGGGTTTACAAAATATGCGCCGTGCAGCCTGTAGGTAATTAGCCCTGCCCCGCACTTTCTTGCAAGAGCCGCAGTATTTGGCGAAATAAAGCCTGTCTCACCTGAGAAGGACCTGTTTCCCTCTGCCATCATGCAGATGTTATAGCCCTTTTTGAGCCTTCGCATTATCTCTTTTGTGGTAGAGATAGCTGATGCGCCTTTCTTGCGTGGTATGGGATCCAAAAACCACTT
>CADALS010000104.1 GCA_902788795.1 uncultured Eubacteriales bacterium
TTCGTGGCAGGGGCAGAAGGGATCGAACCCTCGGCACGCGGTTTTGGAGACCGCTGCTCTACCAGCTGAGCTATACCCCTGTATAATGGCGGGAAAGGGGGGATTCGAACCCCCGCGGGCCTTACGACCCCTAACGGTTTAGCAAACCGTCCTCTTCAGCCACTTGAGTACTTCCCCAAATACTGAATTCATAATGTGGCGGAGAGGGTGGGATTCGAACCCACGGCCCCTTTCGGAGTCACTGGTTTTCAAGACCAGCTCCATAAACCGCTCGGACACCTCTCCGGGTGCTTATCTATTAAAAATGGTGACCCATCCGAGACTCGAACTCGGGACACCTTGATTAAAAGTCAAGTGCTCTGCCGCCTGAGCTAATGGGTCACAACTGGCTGGGGTAGCAGGATTTGAACCTACGAATGGCGGGATCAAAACCCGCTGCCTTACCACTTGGCTATACCCCAAAAAAAATTGGTGAGCCCAGAGGGATTCGAACCCCCGACACACGGCTTAGAAGGCCGTTGCTCTATCCAGCTGAGCTATGAGCCCACGTTTGCCGAGTGGATGGTCGGCGCAGCATGTTCTTAAAAAAATGGAGCGGATGATGAGAATCGAACTCACGCTATCAGCTTGGAAGGCTGAAGTTCTACCATTGAACTACATCCGCATAAATTGGAGCGGAAGACGAGATTCGAACTCGCGACCCTCGCCTTGGCAAGGCGATGCTCTACCCCTGAGCCACTTCCGCATAAATTGGTGGAGGGAGATGGATTCGAACCATCGAAAGCTCAGCTAACGGATTTACAGTCCGCCCCCTTTGGCCACTCGGGAATCCCTCCATATATGGAGCTGGCGATCGGAGTCGAACCAACAACCTGCTGATTACAAATCAGCTGCTCTGCCATTGAGCCACGCCAGCAAAATACCATTGCAAGTATTTAGTTTTAAAAAAAATGGCGACCCGAACCGGGCTCGAACCGGTGACCTCCAGCGTGACAGGCTGGCATTCTAACCTGCTGAACTACCGGGCCGAAAAAATGTGGTGGGAGTAACAGGGCTCGAACCTGTGACCCCCTGCTTGTAAGGCAGATGCTCTCCCAGCTGAGCTATACTCCCACACATTAGGTAGCACGACTTTTGGTCGGAACAGTTAGAGATTATAACGGAAAGCCCCTTGGATGTCAATAGTTATTTTTCAATAATTTGAAACTCTTGAGATGATTTTGACATCACCGCTGCAAAGGTCGGAAAGCATAGCCATTATGCTCCCCTCGTCTTCCGGAGCAAAACTGATCCGTAGCTTTACGACATCGGTATATCCAAGGTCTTCTATCTTAAAAGGCATGGAAAGCTCGTAGTTCTTTACTTTGCCAAGCATGGAGTAATCTATCTGAGTTTCCAGCTCCACGCGCAGGCAGACATCCAGTTTGCCTGCAGCCTGCACAGCAAGTCTGGCGCTGGATGTGTAGGCGCGCACCAGTCCGCCGGTGCCTAGCTTAATGCCTCCGAAATAGCGCGTAACGACTATGGCAACGTTGGTAACGCCCTCTTTTGCAAGGTAGGCTGCTATAGGGGTTCCTGCCGTGCCGCCGGGCTCTCCGTCGTCCGAGCCCCACTGGTCCTGCATGCGCTCTCCCAGTACAAAAGCCGGAACGTTGTGCGTGGCATCCCTGAATTCCTCCCGGACAGACTTAAAGAAAGCCTCGGCTTCCGCCCTGCTCTGCACTGGCTTTATGGTGGCTATGAACCTGGACCTTTCTATGATCTGCTCCGCTCGGGCTTCTTTTGCGACCGTGGTGTAAAGGACTGCCATATGCTAAGCCTTCGCAGACATGATGAACTTCTGCCAGCGGCCTCTGTCTTCTGCGGACAGCTCGGCTTTTATGTAGGTGCCGTCAGCGCGGTATTCCAGCTCCAAAGGCTTTACCTTTCCTATAAGAGCGGAAACGGCATCTCCGCGGTCGTACGGAACCAGCAGCTCCGTAAGCTCTATATCGGAGAACAATTTCTTTTTTATGAGCTCCGTAAGCTCCTCTATGCCCTGCCCTGTTCTGCAAGAGATGCAGACCGCGTCCTGACCATAGCCCAGAGGCTCAAAATCGGGCGCCAGATCGATTTTATTAAAGACAATGATGTTTTCCTTGTCCGCGGCGCCAAGCTCTCTTAAAACGCCGTTTGTGACCTCTGCGTGGAAATCCTTTTCCTCTATGGAAGCGTCCACCACGTGCAGTATAAGGTCCGCCATGGTGACCTCTTCCAAGGTGGCCTTAAAGGCATCCACAAGGCCATGAGGCAGCCTGCTTACAAAGCCTACGGTATCAATAAGTATAAAGCTTCTGTTATCGTCCAGGTTTATGAGCCTCTGCGCGGTGTCCAGGGTGGCAAAGAGCATGTCCTTTTCGAAGACCTGCTTGTCCTCTTTGGACTGCATGGCAAGGAGCCTGTTCATAAGGGAGGACTTGCCGGAGTTGGTATAGCCGGCCAGAGCAACCACAGGAAGGCCGCTCTTTTCCCTTCTGGCCCTCTGCACGGACCTGTCGTCCTTGAGCGCAGCAAGCTCCTTTTTGATCTCGTCCATGCGCCTTCTTATATGGCGCCTGTCGGTCTCAAGCTTCTTTTCTCCGGGGCCCCTTGTTCCTATGCCGCCGCCCAACCTTGAAAGCGCTTTGCCAAAACCCAGAAGCCTTGGCATGCGGTACTGCAGCTGAGCAAGCTCGACCTGGAGCTTGCCCTCCTTGGACACTGCTCTGTCCGCGAATATGTCCAGTATAAGTATGGTCCTGTCTATGACCTTTATGCCCACGACTTCTTCTATATTACGGAGCTGCATACCGGAAAGCTCGTCGTTGAATATTACAAGATCCGCATCCATCTCTTCACAGAACGCCGCCAGTTCCTGCAGCTTTCCGCTGCCTATGAGCGTGGCCGCCCTGAAGCTGTCCAGATACTGTTCCATGACTCCGAGGACTTCTATTTCCGCTGCCTGAGCAAGGGCTCTTAGCTCTTCCAGAGAATAGGAAATGTCCTCGCCGGTGCTTGCGCCGACGAGGATAGCTCTTGCGCTCTCGCGCTCTTTTACGTTGTTGTTTTCGTCAAATATCATTATAGGATGAATCTGTCTATATCGTCCTGCCTGATAGTCTCTCCGAACTTCTCCTGAACAAAGGCGGAGTCGATAACGATCTCCTTTTTGCTCTCATCAGGAAGCTCGTAGGATATATCTTCCAGGAGCTTTTCCATGATGGTGTGCAGACGCCTTGCGCCGATGTTCTCGGTCTGCTCGTTCATGAGGAAGGCCATGGAGGCTATCTCCTCGACCGCGTCGTCCGTGAACTTAAGGTCTGCGCCTTCGGTCTCCAGAAGTGCCTTGTGCTGCTTAAGAAGAGCGTTGTCCGGTTCGGTGAGTATCCTGTAGAAATCGTGCTTGGTAAGAGGTTCCAGCTCTACTCTTATCGGGAAACGTCCCTGAAGCTCCGGTATAAGGTCCGTGGGCTTGGAAACGTGGAACGCGCCTGCACCTATAAAGAGTATGTGGTCTGTCTTTACCGGGCCGTACTTTGTGTTTACAACGCTGCCTTCTACTATAGGCAGGATGTCCCTCTGCACGCCTTCTCTGGATACATCCGCGCCGCCCTTGTAGCCGGAGGATGCTATCTTGTCTATCTCGTCTATAAAGACTATACCATTCTGCTCGCAGTTTTCAAGTGCTTCTGCAGTTACCTGGTCCATATCTATAAGGTTCTGGGCTTCCTGCTCTGTGAGTATCTTGCGGGCGTCCTTTACCTTCATCTTCTTTTTCTTGTAGCGCTTTGGCATATCGCCAAAAATGCTGCCAAGAGAGATGGTGCCTCCCTGGGAGACATCCAGGTTGTTGTCCTTGGGCTGGTCTTCTACGTCGATCTCTACGTACTGATCCTCCAGAAGGCCGTCCTTAAGCTGCTGCCTTACCTGGTCCCTTGCGAGCTCGGTCTGGCTGTCCTGAGGCTTTTCTTCTATCTTTTCAGTAGTCTTGTTGTAGGTTGCGCGGCCGCCGCCCATTATGAACTGGAACGGGTTGTTGCCGTTGGGTGCGCTGCTCTTCTTGTTGCCGGGGATTATAGCTTCGATTATCTTTTCGTTAGCTATTTCTTCTGCAACGGAGCGCTTTTCGTTCATGCGGTTCTGCTTGGTAACCCTTATGGATGCTTCCATAAGGTCCCTGATTATGGACTCTACGTCCCTTCCTACATAACCGACTTCGGTGAACTTTGTGGCTTCTACCTTTATGAACGGTGCGTCCATGAGCTTGGCAAGACGCCTTGCTATCTCTGTCTTACCTACGCCTGTGGGTCCCATCATAAGGATGTTTTTAGGAGTTATCTCTTCCCTCATCTTCTCGGGAAGCTGGTTCCTTCTGTAGCGGTTTCTGAGTGCTACTGCAACGGAGCGCTTTGCGCGGTCCTGTCCAATTATGTATTTATCCAGCTCTGCTACTATCTGGCGCGGGGTCAGGCCCTGGATCTTTGCAGAGGGAGCTGTGAGTTCGTTAGCCATTCTTTACCTCCCCAAGAGTTTCCACGGAAATGTGGCTGTTGGTGTAGACGCAGATATCTGATGCTATCTTAAGAGCTTCCTGCGCTATCTGCGCTGCTGTCATGTCTGTGTGGTCGTAGAGGGCGTGAGCTGCTGCGTAGGCGTAGTTTCCGCCGGAACCTATTGCTACGTACTGAGCATCCGGCTCTATAACCTCTCCTGTACCTGAGATGACGAGTATATCGTCTTTATCTGCTACAAGCATCATGGCATCAAGGTTTCTGGAAGCCTGGTCCATCCTCCACATCTGAGCCAGTGCCACGGCAGCCCTTTTGAGGTTGCCCTGGTGCTCTTCCATTTTCTTTTCGAACTTTTCCATAAGGGAGTAAGCGTCTGCTACGGATCCTGCAAATCCGCAGAGTACTGTGTCCTTATAGAGCTTTCTGATCTTCTTTGCGTTGTTTTTCATTATGGCGTGCTCGCCCATAGTTACCTGGCCGTCTCCGGCTATTGCTATGTCGTCTGCGCTCCTTCTGACTAAACATATCGTTGTTGCGCGAAATTGTGTCATCTTTTTTATACTCCGTTATTTCAGTGATATTGGTTGCGGTTTGTTTTGTTAGCACTCTTTAAGAAGGAGTGCTAACAGCTCGTATTAAATATAATCCCCTGAAGACGGTCTGTCAACAGGGGAATTGTGTGGATTATGTGTATTTTTATTTGCTGCTCTTTCTTTCGCGGTAATCGCACTCTGCGTTGGAGCATACAAGGGATCTTCCGCGTTCCACGAGCAGGCTGCCGCACTTGGGGCATTCTTTCTGTACAGGCTTGTACCAGAAGACCTGATCGCAGTCGGGGTATCCGCTGCAGCCATAGAAGGTCTTGCCCTTCCTGCTGCGCTTTACTATTATATCTTTGCCGCACTTGGGGCACTTTACGCCAGTTGACGTAATTATGGATTTGGTGAACTTGCAGGCGGGGAAGGAAGAACAAGCCAGGAAATCTCCGAACCTTCCGTGGCGGAGTGCAAGAGGCTTGCCGCACTGCGGGCAGAGCTCATCTGTAAGCTCTACCTGGGGCTTTACCTTTTCCATCTGCTTTCTGGCAGTTTCTATCTCTCCCTTAAGGTGACCGTTATAGTAGTCCCCTATTACTTTCTTCCAAGGAAGCTCGCCTTCTGCTACCTTATCCAGGTCTTCTTCCATCCTGGAGGTGAATTCCACATCCACTACCTCCGGGAAGTAGACTTCCATAACGTCCTTTGTTATGAGCTTTCCAAGGTCTGTAGGCATAAGAGCCT
>CADALS010000105.1 GCA_902788795.1 uncultured Eubacteriales bacterium
CTGCAAGGCTGCGCATCTCTTCCTCACCCGGGAAGACAAGGATCTGAGCGATCTTCTTTACGTACGAGGAGATCTCCTCTACGAAAGGCTTGCAGTAAGCCATGCCGCCTGTAAGGACTATTGCGTCCACATCGCCCTTGAGAACAGCGCTCATAGCGCCGATATCCTTTGCCAGCTGGTAAGCAAGAGCCCTGAAGATGAACAGCGCGTACTCGTCGTTCTCCTTGAACGCGCGGTCTTCCACCTCGCGGAAGTCCGTGGTGCCGAGGTAGGAATAGACGCCCGCCTGCGTGGAGAGTATCTTCTTGACCTCTGCCTTGGTCTTGCCGGAGTAGCAAAGCTCCACGATGCCAAGATCGGGGAGGGCACCGCCTCTGTCGAGGCCCATGGCGCCGTTCTCCTTGACGTTGTAGACGTCCACGCACTGGCCCTTCTGGTGAGCTGCAACGGAAACTCCGCCGCCGAGGTGCACTACGATAAGGTTGAGCTCTTCGTACTTTTTGCCCAGCTGCTTTGCTGCTTTGCGTGCAACTGCTTTCTGGTTCAGGGCGTGGAAGAGGCTCCTCCATTCGAGGCCCTTAAGTCCTGTGACCCTTGCAATTGGCTGAAGTTCGTCTACACAGACCGGGTCTACAAAGAACGCCGGGATGCCTGCGCGGTCCGCAAGTTCCTTAGCCAGGTAGGACCCAAGGTTAGCGGCGTGCTCGCCGTACTTTGCGACCTTGATATCCGCCAGAACATCGTCGTCAACAAGATATGTCCCGGAAGGGATGGGCTTAAAGAGCCCGCCCCTTCCGCAAACTGCGTCAAAATCTGTAAGCTTCCAGCCGTTTTCTTCGAGTCCCGCGAGTATCAGATCGCGGCGCATGGGCATCTGATCCACGATGTTTTTATAAGCGGATACATCCTGAGCACTGTGCTCCAGCTTCAGCTTGAATACCTCGTTCTCCTCGTCGAAGACAGAGACCTTTGTTGATGTTGCACCGGGGTTGATAACCAGGACTTTCATGCTACTTTCCTGCCTTTGCTGCTTCTCTTCCTGCGCGGAAGGCCTTAACGTTGAGCTCTACGAGCTTCTGGGGAACGGTCTCCTTAACGACCTCTTCCCAGTCTATGCCCTCAACGCCCAGGGAATCGCACATAGCTCCGAAGAGAACTACGTTCATGCACTTGGGGTTGCCGAGCTCGATAGCGATCTTAGCTGCGTCTACAGTTATGGTCCTGAAGCACTTCTTCATAGCGCCGATGGGGTCTGCAGGATATTCTTCTGCGCCGGTAGCGGTGCTGGTGGAGTGCATCTGGTAATCGTTGATGATAGCTACGCCGTCCGGTTTAAGGAACTGTGCATAGCGGAGAGCTTCCATCTTCTCGAGTGCTACGAGTATGTCTGCATCGCCTTCGCCGAAGACCGGTCCGTAGACCTTCTTGCCCCAGCGTACCTGAGTGGATACGGAGCCGCCTCTCTGGGCCATTCCGTGGACTTCGCTCTGTTTAACGTCCAGACCGGCCTTGATAAGACCGTTGGTCATGATCTTGGAAATGAGTATAGCTCCCTGGCCGCCTACGCCGACCAGTATTACGCTTTTGCAGTCAGCCATTTTACTTCTCCTCCTTGTAAATCGCCTCGAACGGGCAGACCTGAGCGCAGACTGTGCAGCCGACGCACTGGGTCCTGTCGATCATAGCCTTGCCATCCTTGAATGCGATAGCCGGGCAGCCTGTCTTGAGGCACTTCTTGCAGCTCTTGCACTTGTCTCTGTCGACTGTGCACATAGAGGGCTGGAACTTATAACGCTTTACGAGCAGGCAGGCTCTCTTGGTAACGATAGCGGGGTGCTTTCCGTCCTTGAGGTCTGCAACTGCAGCGTTAGCGGTGTTCTTCATTGCGGTGAGGTCCTGAGGATCAACTACGTAAACGGGGTTGAATCCGAGTGCCTCGAGAGTGTGCTCTACGTTGAGCATAGGAGCCGGATCTCCCTGGAGGGTGAGACCTGTTCCCGGGTTCTCCTGGTGGCCTGTCATACCGGTGATGCGGTTGTCCAGTACTACGGGGATCATCCTTCCGTTGTTGTAGATGATCTCTGCAGCGCCGGTGAGTCCGCTGTGGAAGAAGGTGGAATCGCCCATGCAGCCGAAGACTACCTTATCGGTAACGCCCTGAGCTTCGAAGGCCTTTGCCATACCCATACCAGCGGTGAATCCGCCGCCCATGCAGATGCAGACGTCCATGCAGGAGAGCGGTGCTGCGTAACCGAGGGTGTAGCAGCCGATATCGCCTGTAACAACGTAGTTCTTGTTCTGAGCCAGAGTGTAGAAGAAACCTCTGTGCGGGCAGCCTGCGCAAAGGGCAGGGGGCCTCTTGGCGGGAGCAACGTCCGGCTTAACGGTGGGGTTCTTAACTCCGAATACTCTCTCGCGGATGAGCTCTGCGTTGAGTTCGTACATGTTGCCGATCAGTTCCTTGCCGACGCATTCAATGCCTGCGGCCTTGATCTGCTCTTCCATGAAGCCGTCCAGCTCTTCCATGATGTAGAGCTTGTCTACCTTGGAAGCGAAGTCCTTGATGAGGCCCATCGGGAGCGGGTAGGTAAGTCCGATCTTGAGGAAGGAAGTATCTTCGGGGAAGGCTTCCTTAGCGTACTGATAAGCGATGCCGGAAGCGATAACGCCGACCTTCTTGCCGTTCATCTCTACCTTGTTGAGGCCGATCTCTACGGCGGTGGTGTTTCCGTACTCTTCCAGCTTTTTGAGCCTTTCCTCTACGAGGGGGTGGTTGAGGTAGGCGTTAGCCGGTGCGCAGATATATTTTCTGGTGTTTCTTGCGTAAGGTGTTGCGGGTGCGTGCTCTGTGCGCTCGCCGAAGGTGACAAGGCTCTTGGAGTGGCAGACACGGGTGGTGACTCTGAAGAGCACCGGGGTGTCGAACTGCTCGGAGATGTCTGCTGCGAATGCTACGAAGTCCTTGCATTCCTGGGAGTCGGACGGCTCTATGCAGGCTACCTTTGCAGCCTTTGCGTAGTGGCGGTTGTCCTGCTCGTTCTGGGAGGAGTGGCAGCTGGGGTCGTCTGCGGATACTACGATGTATGCGCCCTTGACTCCCATGTAGCCGGCGGTGAAGAACGGGTCTGCTGCAACGTTGAGGCCGACCATCTTCATGGTGCACATTGCTCTGCTGCCTGCTACGGATGCGCCGTAAGCTACTTCTGCGGCTACCTTTTCATTAGGAGCCCATTCGCTGTACATTACGTCCTTGTACTGTGCTGTGTTTTCGAGGATCTCCGTGCTTGGAGTTCCCGGGTAAGCGGAGCAGATCTTGATGCCGGCTTCGTATGCGCCGCGTGCGATCGCTTCGTTTCCTGAAAGTAAGTGTTTCATGTCGATACAGTCCTTTCCTGATACACGATAACATTGATAAGCTTTGTTGTTTGCAGGCCCTGATCGGCCTGCTGCTACTGCTTTTCACTACCTATATTATGAATGGAAACGGCAGTTCTGTCAACATAGAATCAGAAAATAATTTAGTTTTTTGGCGGAAAAATCAGAAAATTATTCAGACACTATTTCAACAGGGATGTAAATAACAAAGATCGCATAGTTGGCATCCTCGCCTCTGGACAGATTGATCATGTGGCCGAACACCTTCCTGTTTGTGTCTATGCCGAGGTCTTCCAGCTTACTTATAACGCGTGTACGCTCAAAAGCCTCTACTATAGGTTCTCCGTCTATAATCTTTATTACGGATCTGAGCGCGGTCTGTGCCGGTATCAGTTCGGCGCCTTCGGTCGGGGTGCCTTGTGCAGCTCTTTTGGAAAAACCTATCCTGCGCGATGCCTTAAGCTCCCCGTTTTCCCTGTGCAGATCCGCTATCAGCGTATACCTGAGATCTATGATACTGTCTATCATAGCCTTGGTCTCCCTCACCTGCGAAGGCGACACACAAAGATCTTCATCCTGTTTTATTGGAACGAACCAGAAAGGCTCGGTCTTTATAAGGTCGAATGAATCTATATGGTCTTTTGCGCTGTTGATATTGTTTATGAATACATCCAGGCTGTAGATCTGTTTTTCTATGGTAGCCAGTTCGGAATCCAGCTCTGCTCTGCGCTTCCTGAACAGTTTGGTCTTTTCATCATCTGACAGGTCGTAGATGATCTCTTTTATCTCCGGGAGGGTAAAGCCAAAGCTTCTGTATTTTTTTATGAAATACAGATAGGTGTAGCTTTTCATGTCGTAATAGCGGTAGCCGTTCTCTCTGACGCTTACGGGTTTGATCAGGCCCATCCTTTCATAATGCCGCAGGGATTCGGTGGACAGACCCAGAAGCTTTGCGATATCGCCTATAGGAAAATTTTTTTTCATTTTACCATTGACCTTAAAACTGTTTTAGACGCTAAACTGCAGTTAGATAATAACATATTCTACAAAGTTTTTCGCAAAAAGGAGTAGGAAATGACAAAAAAAGAAGATTATTTGACCGCTTTATACCATGGGATCCCCGAATCTATCCCTTATTACGGCAAGCCGGTAAGACATAATATAGGATTCATGGATCCTTTTGAAAAGGGCCCTCTGGGAGGTGGCTACGATGGTTACGGCGTCCGCTGGGAGTTTGCCGATAACTCCAGCTGCCCCGCAACAGACAAGTTCACTCTCACAGATGTTACCAAGTGGGAGGAACAGGTAACATTCCCCGATCTTGACGCCATAGACTGGAAAGCCAAGGCTGCAAAGGAGCTCGCCAAGTACGATCCTGAAACACAGATCATAGACTACGCAATGGGTAACGGTCCGTTTGAAAGGCTTCTTGCATGGATGGGATATCAGTACTTGATAGACGCAATGCTGGATGAGCCGGAAGCCTGCGAAGCGCTGCTGAACATGTGGGTAGAGCACAGGCTGCATTTTATAGATCTGGTCTGCGAGCACTATCACCCGGACTGCATCACTATCTACGACGATGTGGCATTTGAGCGCGGTCTCTTCCTTACCATGGATATGTACGAAGATCTTATCCAGCCGGCGCACAAGACTGTAGTTGACGCTATCAAATCTCACGGAGTAATAGCGATCAACCACTGCTGCGGAAAAGCAGAGGACCTGGTCGAGAACTTCATAGCAGAAGGCTACGATGCGTGGACATCCGCGCAGCCCATGAACGACCTTGCCGGCGTTCTGGAAAAGTACCACGACAAGCTTACAGTAATAGGCGGCTACGATTCCAACGGCGCTCCCAGCCGCGAAGACGCTACCCAGGAGGACCGCATAGCAGAGGTCCACAGGGCCATAGATGCTTACTGGACCACGATAGCCTTCCACCTGAGCAGAACTCTTACTTGGCTCTTCGTACATCGGATAAACTTTCATGTCAAAAGCAACCAACTGGCCAATGTTTTCAACATTCACTTCCTTCAGAAGTTCTAAACGAGCTTCTATGAGGCTGTCTAATGTCGCATTCCCTGTTGTATCAGTTTCATTGCCACTCTTGCTGTTTCCACCGCATGAAAAAAAAGACAGTAGGCTTGTCAACACCAATGCTGCCATCCAAATATTCTTTTTCATTGTCGTAATTGTTTTAGGTTTAACTATGTGCGTGCAAAGATAGGTATTTTCTTAATAAAATATCACCAGTGACTATTAATATATGTTAATCGGAATAATGCATGATAACCTCGTCTTTCTTCACCTCTAGAATCATGGTGACAGGCCTTTGACTCATAGAGGCACTGGGATAGATTGAAAGGGAAAGCAGATACGCTTACGTTTTTTAGGTA
>CADALS010000106.1 GCA_902788795.1 uncultured Eubacteriales bacterium
CTGAAGAGCCACAAGTTTATCCCTTACAGCCTGCACAGCACTGGACACAGAGGCCATCTCCGACACTTCCTGGGTGCGTATAAGGCCGCTTACATCCTCTCCGTCCAGAAGAGTCTTTCCTGCATCGAAATCCACATCTGTATTGGCAAGAAGCTCCGCCAGGGCTTTTGGATCGTGGCAGTCCGTACCGGTCCTTATAAGCTTTAACGCAATGGCCCTGTACATGGCGCCTGTGTCCACGTAATCTATGCCAAGTTCTTTGGCAACGAGCTTTGCCAGGGTGCTTTTTCCGGCACCGGCGGGCCCGTCTACCGCTATCCTGTATATACTCACTTTTTTTCTGCCTCCGCGAGTTTTTTCAGCTTTTTTCTGTCTGCAGGATCAGATCCGAGCAGCTTTTCTATCTCAGCAATGAAAGTGCTGACGTCCTTGAACTGCCTGTATACGGAAGCAAAGCGCACGTAGGCTACCTCGTCCAGGTCCTTGAGGCGGTCCATTACGACCTCTCCTATGAACTGGGTGCTGACTTCCTTTTCCATCATATTGTTGAGGCCGCGCTCCACATCGTCTACTATGCCCTCCATCTGAGCAAGGGTGACGGGGCGTTTTTCGCAGGCTCTTATGATGCCGTTGAGTATCTTGTTGCGGTCGAAGGATTCGCGGCGGCCGTCCCTTTTAACGACCATGAAGAGCATCTCCTCTACCTTTTCGTAGGTGGTGAAACGCTTTCCGCAGGCTGGGCATTCCCTTCTGCGCCTGATGGCTCTGCCTTCTTCCGTAGGACGGGAGTCTATTACTTTGGTATCCGGTTCGTCACAGTATGGACACTTCATGATGTTTCTCCTGCATAATGCACAACACTATATATTGTTTCTTTTAATTGTACGCTACATCTTGTGGTTTAGCAAGTGGCAAATAATAGTAAATCTGATCAATTATTTGTTTTGAAGCGAACACTACAACTTTCGGAGCCCGCTTCATAATAAAAGAATAATATTAGCATTTGCAAGTATTTTCACCTTGCCTAATACACAGGATAACATATATAATATATCGGTTGATGTACATAAAACTATATATTGTACAAACGATGGAGGCGCAGTATGCGTAACTGATCCCGCAAACTCAACAGACCTAAGTGCTCTGCCGCTAAGAAGCGGCGGACTTTTCTGCTGCAGTTTTCAAGGAGAAAAACAATGACAAGAAAAGAAATGGCGGCTCAGATAAGCCGCAGAAGGATATTCGGAATAATAAGCCACCCGGACGCAGGTAAGACCACCCTTACTGAAAAGCTCCTGCTCCACGGCGGCGCAATAAGGGAGGCCGGCACGGTAAAAGCCCGCAAGAACGCCAAGTTCGCCACCTCCGACTGGATGGAGATAGAAAAGCAGCGCGGAATTTCTGTAACAAGCTCTGTAATGCAGTTCGAGTACGAAGGCAAGGTCATATCCATAATGGATACCCCGGGCCACAACGACTTCGGAGAGGACACTTACAGAATACTCACTTCTGTTGACAGCGCCGTAATGGTAATAGATGCGGCCAAAGGTATAGAGGCCCAGACCAAAAAGCTCTTTGCAGTCTGCAAGATGCGCGGCATTCCAATCTTTACATTCATGAACAAGCTGGACCGCGAGGCCAAAGACCCTCTTGAGCTCTTATCCGAGCTGGAAGAGGTACTTGGCATGCCTGCGGCTGCCGCTACCTGGCCAATAGGCTGCGGCCTCAACTTCCAGGGCGTATACAACATACTGCGCAACGAGGTCTACCTCTACAGAGAGCGCAGAACGCTGAAATTAGGCGATCTGGGCGTGTTTGGAGACGAGCTGGAAGAAATACTCACCATCAACAATTTGAAGGCTCTGAGGGAGCAAATAGAGCTTCTGGAGGGTGCCGGATACCCTGTAGACCAGGAGCTTATCGCGGCTGGAGAGCTCACACCCGTGTTCTTCGGCTCCGCGCTGGCGGATTTCGGCGTAACAGCCTTCCTGGAGCACTTCCTTGAGATGTCCCCTGCCCCCGGCCCCAGAAAGCTGGAAGGCGGCGGAGAGGTAGATCCTCTGGACCCCAACTTCTCCGGCTTCGTGTTCAAGATACAGGCAAACATGAACCCCGCTCACAGGGACAGGCTGGCCTTCTTCCGCATCTGCTCCGGGACCTACACCCACGGCATGACCGTTACCCTTTCCAGGACAGGAAAGCCCATAAAGCTTGCACAGTCCACCCAGCTCATGGCTAACGAAAGAGAAAACGTCCAGACCGCCTACACCGGAGATATAATCGGTATCTACGACACAGGCAACTTCCAGATAGGCGATACTCTTTGCACCACCAAGGAGCCGATCTTCTTTGAGCCGCTGCCCACCTTCCCGCCGGAGCTTTTCGCAAGAGTCGCCCCCAAGGACACCATGAAGGCCAAGCAGTTCCAGAAAGGCGTGGCTCAGCTTGCCCAGGAAGGCGCTATCCAGGTCTACCACAACGAATACAACGAGGTAGTGATAGGCGCCGTAGGCCAGCTGCAGTTCGAGGTCTTCCAGTACAGGCTGGAGAACGAGTACAACGCTCCGCTGCGCATGGAGAGCCTTGACTATTCCGTGGCACGCTGGATAAAAGACCCGGATATGGAAGCTGTTAAGCGCGCTGTGGACAGCCGCACCATGCTGGTGTTTGACCGCTTCGACAGGCCGCTGATACTCTTCCCCAACGTATTCACACTCAACTTCTTTACGGAGCGCTTCCCCGCCATCAAGCTTGTGGAAGCCACAGAAATATAATGATAACAGGTATAGGCGGACTCAACTACGACATACATATAAAGACTTTGGGCAAGCCTGTGCTCTTTGATTCCAACCCGGCAGGCATATACTGCTCCGCCGGAGGCGTTACCAGAAACATCCTGGAGAACCTGGCCAGGCTGGACCACGAATGCGTGCTGCTGTCTGCTGTAGGCATGGACGGTTTTGCCACGAGTATACGCCAGGAGTGCGAGGACGCAGGCCTTGATATCTCAAGACTTTGGGTGAGCGAGGAGCTCCCGACTTCCACTTATGTAAGCATGCTGGATCCTTCCGGCGAGATGTTCGTTGCGACCAACGACATGCGCATCCACGAGACCGTGCCCGTATCCTACTACAAGGAGAACGCGGATGTTATAGCGGACGCAGACGCTGTGGTTACAGACGCAAATCTTACGGAAGAGCAGCTGCAGACGGTATTCGAGCTTGCGGAAGGCGTCCCGGTCTTTGCAGACACAGTGTCTGCGGCTAAGTGCAAAAGGCTGCTGCCCTTTATGGGAAAGCTGCGCTTCATAAAGCCAAACGCTATGGAACTGGCAGAGCTTACTGGGCAGCCCTGCGATACCCATGATCAGATACGGACCGCTGCCGGCAAGCTTCTTGAAAGCGGCCTTGAGAGCATAGCGGTATCGCTCGGCGCCCAAGGCTGCTACTACGCAGACAGAAGCGGCAGCAGCTTCTTCAGAAAGCTTGACTGCGATCTTCCGGCAGTAAACGTGTCCGGCGCCGGAGACTCTTTCGTGGCAGGCTTTATAACAGCGGTGCTGGAAGGCTCAGAGCCGGAGATGGCAGCGGACTTTGCCCTTGCCTGCGGCAAGATAACAACCCTCTCAAAACACACGGTAGACCCAAGGATAACTCAGGAATTCGTTTTCAGATTCCTGGACAGATACACTGGCGACAGATAAAACACTTACCATACAGAAAGGATAAATGATGAGTATAGAAAAATATTTGGACATCAAAGCAGAAGTAAAGCAGGCCCTTGCTGAAGGAAAGCCTGTAGTAGCGCTGGAAAGCACCATACTCAGCCACGGCATGCCCTACCCCCAGAACCTGGAGTTCGCAGCCAAGGTAGAGGATGTTATCAGGGCTGAAGGCGCAGTTCCGGCAACCATAGCACTTATAGGCGGAAAGATCAAAGTCGGGCTCGAAAAAGAAGACCTGGAGATAATGTGCCGCGCAGAGAACGTCGGCAAGGTCAGCCGCAGGGACTTTGCTATCTACATCGCAGAAAAGAAGACCGGAGCCACCACAGTAGCTTCCACCATGATGTGCGCCGCAGCTGCAGGCATCAAGATATTTGCTACCGGCGGCATTGGCGGAGTGCACCGCGGCGGAGAGGATTCCATGGATATCTCTGCAGACCTTCAGGAACTTGGACACACACCTGTTGCAGTCGTCTGCGCAGGTGCAAAGCAGATCCTGGACATAGGCCGCACCCTTGAATACCTTGAGACCATGGGCGTTCCTGTTATAGGCAACGGCACGGACGAGTTCCCCGCATTCTACTGCAGAAACAGCGGATACAAGCTGGACTACGCAGCCAGGGACGAGGCCGAGATAGCAAGGATAATCAGGACCAGCAATGAGCTTGGCCTTAAGGGCGGCATGCTTATAGGAAACCCCTGCCCTGTTGAATACGCTCAGGACTTTAATGAGATGGAAAAGGTCATCCAGGTGGCGCTCAAAGACGCAGAAGAAGCAGGCGTCCGCGGCAAGGCCATTACGCCCTTCCTGCTTGCAAAGATCGTGGAGCTTACCGGCGGCGAATCCCTTGCCACCAACATCCAGCTGGCCCTCAACAACGCCCGCTGCGCAGCCAAGATAGCCGCAAAACTGTAGAAACGAGGGACGGTTCTTTATCCTCTTTTTGGTTAAAAATGGCAAATAAATAAACCGGCTGGTCAATCAAGACCGGCCGGTTTTTATGATATGCCCTTTTGTATTACTCTACCTTTTCCAGTGTTGCAGACTCAAATGTAAGTGTGTATGCTATTTCCTTTGCCATTTTGTTGGAGTACGCAACAACGCTTATTTCCTTGTCAAGTTCCGCAACGGGTATCTCGAAGGTGCTGCCTCCTTCAGATGTCGTCGGCAGTATCTGCTCCTCGCTGTCGCCAATTCTCATGTAATCGTAGCCGGAGCTGCTCCACTGGATAGTAGCAGTCATGGCGCCGTCCTTTACATGAAGCGTCGCACTGGTTATCGTGGTCTTTCCGGAGCCTCCGCCAAGCACTACGTTAGCCTTGTAATCTCCGTCCTGGAGCTTTTCTTCTGCAGGATCTACCGGATCAGCCGGATCCACAGGGTCTGCAGGATCGGCGGGATCTACCGGATCTGCAGGTGCAGGATCTGCGGGATCTTCTGGCTCTGTGAATGGCTTAAGGCTATCCTTCAGGAAGATGAATGTCTTGTTTGCCCAGGTCTTTTTGGATACACTGCGAGCTGCAAATACGACCTCTTTATCAAATGCGTCAAGCGGAAGTGTATAGCTGTCCCTGTCATTTTCATCAACCACAGCAGCAGCAAATTTTGTGTCGCCATCAGCTGCTGAACCAGCCTCATCTTCAGTTCCGGCATACATAGCATCATAAGTTCCTTTGCCGTTATATGTAAGAACTACAGTATATTTTCCGTCTTTTGCGATAAGCTTAGCTGGTGCTATCTTCGTTTCATCGTCTCTGCCGTAAAGTACAAATCTGCTTGCACCGTTTGTATCGACATTTATGGTATAAGTTCCGTCTGCGATCACATCTTCAGCAGGGTCTGCCGGGTCAACAGGATCCACTGGGTCAGCCGGAGTTTCTTCTTCTATTTTCTCCATGCCCTCGGACTTGAAGGTTATGATCTGATCGTTCCAGTTTCCTGTGCTGATCGAATGAGATGCATAGGTGAGCTCCTTGTCCAGTGCCTCGACTGGCAGTGTGTCTCCCCGTCTGCCTTTACGGCTGCAGGGATCAGGTCCTCAGCAGCTGCTGTCTGAGCTGCCTCTGCAGTACCTACATACATCTCGGAGACCTTGCCAGTGCCATTGTAGGTAATGACAGCGGTCATCTTGCCGTCCTTTACGATCAGTTTAGCAGGAGCGGTATTTGTCTCCTTATCCTGATCCTTGATCGCGAACATGTACATCTTGCTCTTATCAAGGGTGATCTTGTAGGTGCCGTCTTCTATCTTTGCAGGCTCTTCCGGAGTCTCTTCCTCTATCTTCTCCATGCCTTCGGACTTGAAGGTTATGATCTGATCGTTCCAGTTTCCTGTGCTGATCGAATGAGATGCATAGGTGAGCTCCTTGTCCAGTGCCTCGACTGGCAGTGTG
>CADALS010000107.1 GCA_902788795.1 uncultured Eubacteriales bacterium
CGCAGCGGAAGGCTGTCATACTGGATGCGGAGCTTAAGGCTGTAACAACTGCGCTGGAGGAGGCTGGGATCTGGTACATGCCGCTAAAGGGTGCTGTAATAAGGTCCCTGTATCCGCGCTTTGGCATGCGGGAAATGGCGGATTTCGATATCCTTATAGATGCATCGCGCGCGGATGATGTTAAGGCCATAATGGAGACGCAGGGCTTTGAGTCCGAGGTCTTTGATCTTAATCATCATGATGTATATAAAAAACCGCCGGTATCGAACTTCGAGATGCATCGCGTGCTGTTTGGCGAGAATCATGACGAGCTTTTGCGGGAATACTATAGGGATGTAAAGTCGAGGCTTATCAAGGACTCTGAGAATGGCTTCGGTTATCATTTCAGCGCGGAAGATTGTTACGTTTACATGCTGGCGCACGAGTTTAAGCACTATCAGAACAGCGGCACCGGGCTGAGGTCCTTGCTGGATACCTATGTTTACCTGCAGAAGAATGAGCTGGATATGGACTATG
The DNA here is from genome assembly GCA_902788795.1 of uncultured Eubacteriales bacterium. GTDB lineage: Bacteria > Bacillota > Clostridia > Peptostreptococcales > Anaerovoracaceae > RUG13409. The sequence continues at coordinate 517 of CADALS010000107.1, forward strand.
TGGCAGGTGAGTGTGCAAAGCTTGGTATGGCGGAGTTCGAGCCGAATAACCGGGCTCTCGCGTTGGCTCTGTTTGCCCCGGAGAACCAGGCCGCGCTGCTTGATGGCAGCCTGGAGCTAGCGCCTGCGCAGCAGGAAATGCTGGGCTACATTGCCAGCTCCGGAACATACGGCACAACGGATCATAAGGTGCAGAACCGCCTCCGCAAAAGCGGTGAAAGCAAGTTCCGTTACATATGGCGCCGCCTGTTTGGACCGGCCAAAGGGGATAAAGACAGAGCTGCGTTTGAGCGATGGTTCCCCGCATTCTATAAGTACCCAGTGCTCCGGCCGTTCCTGCCCATCTACCGCGTAGTCCGCGCCCTGGTAAAGCACCCCGGCCGGATCAAAGCCGAGCTGAAAGCCGTAAAGAAGGCAAAAAAATAGAAGAGACAATTTGTGTAGCTTAATAAAGTTTGTCTGAATATATAGGACTATAATCATATAAACTCCGCCCACAAGGCCTCTAACAGCCTCTCTGAGCGGGGTTTTTATGTGTGGTGGATATCTGTGCTATTTAGGTGTTCAAATGCCTTAAACGGGCGTTTTTTGCTGCGTTATCCCGGGTCGGTCATTTTTATTTATTATAAAGCAAAAATGAACGGTTCATATTGACCCTGCTCATACTAAGAAGTATAATGCTTAAAAATGACCAATTATTTAAGGAGATAGTATAAACAATGGCAGAACTGGTAAGACAAATTGAGCAGGCGGACATCCCGCAGATAGAAGAGCTGGTAGCAATGACTCGCCCGGGAACGGTCATCGCGGACATCAAGCGCCTTGGCGGAATGACAAATCATTCATATAAAGTCACCCTGGGCAGTGGGGAGGAGCTCCTTGTGCGCGTGCCTGGAGACGGCACGGAGGAGATGATCAACCGCCTGGACGAGCGCAAGAGCACGCAGCTGGCCTGCGATCTTCATATAGACTCCAAGCTGTATTACTTCGGGGACGACGGCAAGAAGGTGATGGAGTTCATTCACGATCCTCAGGAGATGAACGAGGCTGTAATGAGGCGCCCGGAGAACTTAAAGCAGGCGGCGGAGCTGTTCCACAGGCTGCACTATTCGGGAGTTGATACCGGTGTGCGTTTTGAGGTCTTCGAGATGGCGGCGCTGTACGAAAAGATCATACGCGACGGCGGCGTGGCTTTCTACGATGATTACGACGATGTAAAGCAGACCGTTATGGATATCAAGGCCGAGGTGGACAGGGACGGCGAGGCTCCCCGTGTGCCTTGCCACAACGATTCCCTGGTTGGCAACTGGGTGCTGGACGGAAACGGCAAGCTCTACCTTATAGACTGGGAATACAGCGGCATGAACGAGGCTATGTGGGACCTTTCCTGCCTTTCTATAGAGGCGGATTACGGCGCTGCCGAGGACGATCTGCTGCTTAAGACCTACTACAGCTTCGAGGGAAAAGAGGCCGGGGTAGAGGAGAAGAAGCGTTTTATTGCTGCAAAGATGTACGTGGATTTCCTCTGGACGCTCTGGGGCCTTACAAGGGTGCCGTTCGACGGTCAGTTTATGCAGGACTATGCGGATGCCCGCTACGCAAGGCTGAAGAAGAACATCGAGGCCTATAAGAGCCTGGGCTAGGGAGGCATCGGTATGGTTGCTGGAATAATTGCCGGTATTACATGGGCTGTTGAGACTATAATACTTGGTATTGCGCTTGCTATGACGCCGTTCGTTTCTACGGAGCAGGCGGTCCTGCTGGCGCCTTTTGTAAGCACTTTTCTGCACGATGCTTTTTCGGCTATCTGGGCCTGCATCTTTAATGGGGCAAGGGGCAAGCTCCCTGCTCTGGTAAGGGCGCTTAAGACCAGAAGCGGCAAGTTTGTTATCCTTGCTGCTATAATCGGCGGGCCGGTTGGCATGACTGGCTATGTGCTGTCTGTTGCTAATATGGGAGCTTCGATAGGTGCTGTTGCGTCTGCTATTTTCCCGGCTATCGGTGCGGTGCTGGCTTACATTTTCCTGAAGGAGAAGATGCAGTGGTACCGCTGGGTGTTCCTGATCCTGAGCCTTCTGGGCGTGTACGGTCTGTCCTACAGCCCGGATATCAATATAACGAACTTCTGGCTGGGATTTGCCGGAACTCTTATGTGCGCGTTCGGCTGGGGCATTGAGGCTGTTATTATTGCAAAGAGCGTGCAGGACGAGGCGGTTACGGACGAGCTGGCGCTGCAGATAAGGCAGACCACGTCCGCGCTTACTTACGGCATAGTTATCCTGCCTATCATGAAGGGCTGGGGCTTTACCGTGAGCCTGTTTAAAGGCACGGGGATGCTGATCCCGACTATCGCGATAGCGGCGCTGTTTGCCACGGCATCGTACCTGTTCTACTACAGGGCGATAAGCCAGATAGGGGCGTCCAAGTCCATGGCGCTTAATATTACGTATTCGGCCTGGGCTGTTGTGATCAGTATAATCTTCCTTAGGGACACCAGCCTGCTGAACCCGGTAACCATCATCTGCACCATCCTGGTGCTGGTGTTCGGCATCCTGGCCGGCGCAGACTACAAAGACCTGATAAAGTAGAATGATAAATGGGGACGGTCCCGAATTGTCATTTTGGATAAATTTGCCAAAATGACAATTCGGGACCGTCCCCTTTTGTTATTCTTTGTGTTTTAAGAGCGCTTCGCAGAGGGCGGGGCTAGTGGCCGGCCTTTACGCTCTTGAGGTAGGCTTCCCAGCCGCCTATGCCGGACTGGCGGTACTTTTCGAACTCGGCCGGGTCTTCGTGGGCTTTCTTGGCAAGGTCTGTGTAGAGGCCGTACTGTTTCTCCTCGCAAAGCTCGGTGTAGCTGCTGTCGGTGTGGGAGTTCCTGGGGAGCGGAATGTCCTGCTCGCCGGCAAGGATGTCCTGGACCTTCCTGATGTCTACATCGTGGAGCGTGGTGCCGTCGGTAAGGGCAACGTGGGCTGCAACGCCGGCTGCCTGGCCTGTGCCTATGCATTGCGGAATAAGGTTGAGCCAGTCGATCGCAACTGCGTCCGCGGAAAGGTGCCTGCCCGGGCAGAGCATGCCTTCAACACGCTTTGGCAGGATGGCTCTGTAGGGGATCTCCACCGGGCCGCAGTCGTTGATCTCGCAGACTGTGGAGTGCCATGCAATAACGTCGTCGAACTTAGGCGCAAAGGCAAAGTCGTAAGGCGTCATAACGTATTCGCCCTGGAGCCTGTAGCTGCAGCGAACGCCTGTCTGCGGAGCAATGTCGTAGAGGAAAGCGTTGCGGAAAGCAACCGGGCAGCATTCCTTCATGTAGTCGATTATCTCGCGGATCGTTACGCGGGTGTTCATCTCGCACTCGGTAAGATCCTTGATATTTGCGCAGTTGCGGTCTCTGTGGAAGTTGGTGATTATGTGCGTGCCGTAGGGGCCGTGGACGGATCCGCCTACGCCAAAGCACCTGTAAGTCTTAGCTATCTTGGAGCAGCCCTCGCGCATTGCGGCAGCAGCCTGCGGGTTGACCCTCTTCCATTCGTTGAAGGCCCAGGAATCCACTCCGCCTATTCTCCAGGCAAGGGTCATGGTGCGGCCTCTGGTAAGAGGATCGGAAGAAATATCGTAGTCCGTGCCGGACTGGCGGAACAGATCGCCGTCGCCGGTAGCATCTATGACCACCTTAGCCATTACAGCCTTGCGTCCTTCCTTGCTTTCGAACAGCACGCCCTTGCAGACGCCGTTCTCCATTATCGGCGAGGTTCCCCAGGAGTGGTAGAGCACACGGATCTGGTCCTTGTACTCCATGAGCATCTTGTCCATTTCTATCTTAAGGTGCTCGCCGTCGAAGTACATGCTGCGTACAAGGCGCTTTGGCGATGATTTGCTGGTGCAGTCCATGTAGTTCTGCCAGCGGTTGATCTTGGCCGGATCGGTGTCTCCGATCTCGTCCAGGGTGGGGCCTTGTACCAGGGTCTTGTCGTAGTTCTGAAGCCTTGTGAACCACTCCTCCTGTATGCCCCTTACGAAAGATTTGTTGTACCACGAAAGGTCCGGTACCATAAGTACCAGACCGCCTGTAACATCTCCGCCGGAGTAGCCGTAGCGCTCCATAAGAATTATGTTTTTAGCGCCGGCTCTTGCTGCTGAGATAGCTGCACTGTGGCCTGCGCATCCGCTGCCGACCACAAGGATATCACATTCTGCGTAGATCTCTACCTGCTTGGCAGGTTCGTTGTAGAAAGCCATAGTAACCTCCTTATAAACGAAATGATAACGGACATTCTGGCAACTTAAGTATAAAGGCAAAAGTGCTCCGGCGAGCGACTCAATAAATTGACGCGGGCGTGAAAAAAAGTCGCGCCGGTGCGGGATGGTGCGACTTTAGTCTCTTATGGTGCTGCAGATCCTTACAGAGCACTTTGCTCCAGGCAGTATCTTATGAACAGGTCTGTGCTTTCCTTGGCCCTGCATTTTTCGTTCCAGACAAGAACGTTAACGTATGGGGCAGGGGGATCCAGAGGCACGCCTATTACTTCCGTGCCGTCGTCTATCATGCCCTTGGGCTGCAGGGATATGGCAAGGCCGCTTGCAACCAGGGCTTTAAGGGTAAGGGACTGGGACGTGCGGGTGAGTATGTTTATCTCTTTGCCGGCGCGTGCAAACCTGCTGGAAAGCTCGGCCTCGCGCTGGATAGGGCGCTTCATGAAAACGAACTTTTCTTTTTCTATATCTTCTATGGATGCGGATGCAGCCGAGGCCAGGCGGTGGTCCTTGCTTACGCAGAGCACCAGCTCTGTCTGCTCCAGTACCGTGCTGCGAAGATCCGCTGACATCTTGAGCCTGCCTTTGCTGTCCGGAAACTTTTCCGAATAAGTGGTTATGCAGGCATCCATCTGGCCGGTCTCCAGCATGTTCTGGACCTTGGAATTGCCGCCCTCCACAGGCAGCAGGGTAATATCCGGGTACTTTGCGGAAAATCCCCTGTAAAGCCTTGGGAATACCGTTATGGTTGTTGCCGGGGTAACGCCCAAAGTTACTGTTCCGGCTCTTTCTTCCAGCACCTGGCGCACAGTGCTCTTGGTCTCTTCGTAGATGGAGAGCATCTCCAGGGCCTTGTCCCTCAAGGCTTTTCCGGCTGTGGTAACAGCAAGGCCGGACGGCGTCCTTTCGAAAAGAGCCCCGCCACGCGTAACAAAAAGATCCTCGGCAGCCGCGGTGTAGCTTCCGGTCTCGTAGATCTTAAGAAAATAAGTAAGTTGCAGTATAGTCATTGCGCTTTTCTCCCGGCTGGGCTAAGGTGATGCGTGCTAATTAAGATGCGAGGATATGAACCTTATAAACTTCTCCAAAGCCTTGTTTTTGCGGCCTTTTGCGCAGAGTATGTAGTAGGACAGGTTTATGCCACTGTCTTCCACCAGTGCGTATTTAAGGCCGCCCATGCGGCGCCACTCTTTTGGCGTGTGGGAGGGCACTATGCCTTCTCCGTCTATGGCTTTCTGGTAACGGACATCCAGTATGTTGTGCGGTATTGCCACTGTGTTGAGCTTGCAGCCATGGTTCTCGAATGATTCGCGCAGCCTGTCCACTCCGGCTGGGTACACTCCGTCCACTTTGTCGGCAGAGGTCTCTATGTTAAGAAGGAAGGGCCTTCCGTCCAGATCCTTGATAGTTACAGTATCTTTTTTCGCAAGCGGGTCGCTTACCGAGAAACCCACTGAAAGCGGTACTGTGCCCAGGAACTGCAGGCTTTCGTCGTCCTGCAGCTGCATAGCCTGCTTGTCCAGTTTTGCCGCCGGGAACACCACTGCATCTATGTGCCTTGTCCTGAAAGATGCTATAAGGCTGCTCAGATCGTCTGTTTTCATGGTAAGCGCAACGCTTGGGCAGACCTCGTAGAAATCGTTCTTGATCAGAGTTGGCGCAAGAGGAGGCATCATGTAGCTCCTTGCGCCTATGGAAAGCTTTTCGTTGAAGCTTCCGGAAAGCTCGTCTGCAGTTTCGTAAAGCTCCGTGTAGGCATCAACTATCTTTGCCATGGACTTGATGATCTGCTCGCCGGCAGGGGTGAGCGTTACTTCCCTGGACCTGCCGAAAGGCGGCCTGTCGAAGATCTTTACGCCAAGCTGCTCCTCCACGTACTCAACGCGTCTGGAGACAGACGACTGCGAGCAAGGGACCGAAAGTGCAGCAGCGCTGAAGCTTTTCAGCCTCGCAACATCCAGAACAGTTTTGATGATATCTATATCCATGACCCACCTCCCAGGCTTTGTATTTTAATTATACATTATTAACCGCAGCTTGTGTTGCCTATATGCGGATTATTATCCCGTAATTCGGATACATCAATCCGTATTAGCGGATACTACAATTTTCTTTTCGCATTTGTGTGCAGTTTGTTAAAGGGTTATCATTTTATTGAGGTGAATATCACCTTGGACATCTGGCATTATTTGTTCATTGTTATTGAAAGTGAGGGTTAAAATGTCTGACAGTCTTGAGAAAAAAAAGAGCGGGTTGACAGCGTACCCATTCTTGACAGCAGTCTCGCTGTTCCTGATCTTCGGATTCGGCCTGGTAGTTAAACCCTGGTCCACAGTTACCGATCTTGGTGTGGACATCCTGGGTATCTACTTCGGCGTGCTTCTGATGCTGGTCTGCACAAAAGAAGCGATATGGCCTCCTCTGATGGGACTTATCGCGCTGGTCATCCACGGATACGGCACATCCACACAGGTGCTGCAGTCCTGGATGGGCAACTCCACAGTCGTAATGATCATCTTCGTCTGGGCGATCTGCGGCGCTCTGAGAGACACCAAAGCACCGTTCGTTCTGGCCAACAAGCTGATGAGCCTTAAGATAAACAAAGGCCATCCGATGATCTTCCTGTTCATGCTCTTCCTTGTAACAACTATCCTCTCCATGCTCACTACCGGAACAGCTTCTATACTGATGATGTATCAGGTAGCTGAAGGTGTCATAGAAGCAGCAGGCTACAAGAAAGACTCCCAGGAGTACAAGTTCATACTGCTTGGAATCTATGTATCCAACATCGGTTCTTACATGCTTCCGTTCAAGGGCGTACACATCAATACGCTGGCTATCGCAACAGGTATCATGGCTACCTACGGTATCGAGTTCAACCAGGCTCAGTACCTCTTCTCCACCTGCGCGACAGTTGTTATATTCCTTGTCCTCTACATCCTCTCCATGAAGTACATCTTCAAGTGCAACCTCAAGCCTCTTGGTGAGATCGACAGCAACAAGCTGGATGTCGGCGGCGAAGGAACAAAGTTCAACTTCCGTCAGAAGGTATTCCTCGGCGCTTTCGTAGTAGGCGTCGTTCTCCTTCTGCTCATCTCCTTCCTGCCCAAGGGCGGTGCTTTCCAGGGCTTCATGAGCAAGCTCGGCAACACCTGGGTATGGATCATAATCTTTGCAGTGCTCTGCGTACCTCATAAGAAAGACGGCAAGTCCTTCATGGACGGCGGCAAATACCTGCGCGACAACATTATGTGGGGCACGGTCCTGATGATCGCATGCATCAACATCTGCGGCCAGGCTATAAGCTCCGATACTTACGGAATCAAGCAGTGGCTCCTTGAGGCTCTGACCCCGGTCCTGGGCAACATGAGCTTCGTTGCGATGGTACTGGTTGCTACAGTATTCTGCTGCACGCTCACTCAGTTCCTCAATGGCGCTCCGATAGCGTACATACTCAACACGATACTTATTCCGTTCGCTTGCCAGAACCAGCTGGCAGGACAGGGCAATGCAACCGCTATCTGCTCCACCATTACATTCTGCTGCTTCTTCGCATTCATTACTCCTGCAGCAAGCTCCCTTGCTCCGCTGATCACCGGACACGAAGCAATGACAAGCAAGTTCCTTTGGACAAAGGGCTGGTTCTACACTGCTCTGTGGGCTCTCATAGCATTCGCTTGCTTCACACTCTTCGGTTTCATAATGTAAATTGCCGTAACGTTCCTTTCTTCGGTCAGGTGCACCCTTCATGGGTGCACCTGTAGTTAAGGCTACTAAAAAGGTGATAAACAGATGATGCTTGATACTAAAAAAGAATATACGCCTCCGCAGGAGGGTTCAAGGCTTTTCAACAAGTACTTCTGTATCATCCTCCTGATGGGAGCTGCAGTTAATTTCGCCAACTATATAGTCGGTTCCGCGTTCTCCCTGTGGGTGGTGGATGCGGGTGGCTCCAATACCACCTACGGAACTATCCACAGTCTGTACTCGCTGGTTATCATGTTCGCAAGGCCTGTGGCCGGCTGGATCATAGACAACGGCAACAGGAAGCAGGCGTTCATAGTGGCTTCGGTCATCTACGTTTCAACCATGCTCCTGATGCTGTATTCCCCGGTGTTCGGGCTGTTTGTGGGAGCCAGGCTTGCTATGGGCGTGGGAAACGGACTGTCGGTGCAGATCACAAACACGGTGGCGTTCGACTACATGCCAAAGGACAAGATGGACAAGGGCATTGGCTATGTAACGCTGTGCTCCAGCCTTATGTCTGCGTTTACGGCAACTATAAGCGTGTCCACCTACAAGTCTTCCGGGCCTTCGGCTCTGGTAATGATGTCTGTGGCGGCAACGGCTGTTGCTGTGGCGCTGTCCTTCCTGCTTGTTCTTCTGCTCCACTGCCG
>CADALS010000108.1 GCA_902788795.1 uncultured Eubacteriales bacterium
AGGCTTAAAAACCTTGCTGAAAAGACGGACAACGGCTACGCCCTTCCGGGAAACTGCGGCATAGGCCACACCCGCTGGGCAACGCACGGAGAGCCCACGCAGGCCAACGCCCACCCGCACGTTAGCGGAAACGCCCGGAAGACCGCGTCCGGCCCTGTGGAATCGGATGTTGTCGGCGTTCACAACGGAATCATAGAAAACTACGAAGAGCTGAGGGAAAAGCTGCTCAAGCACGGCTACCAGTTCTACAGCCAGACCGACACGGAAGTCGTTATCAAGCTGGTCGATTATTACTACAAGAAATACAAGATAGGACCCATAGATGCCATCAACAGGATGATGGTAAGGACCCGCGGCAGCTACGCCCTGGAGCTGATGTTCAAGGACTACCCCGGCGAGATCTACGTTGCAAGAAAAGACTCCCCCATGATAATAGGCACAGCTGGCGGGGAGAGCTTTATAGCGTCCGATGTTCCGGCTATCCTTAAGCACACCCGAACTGTGTATTTTATAGACAACATGCAGGCTGCAAGGGTGCTTCCCGGCGAGGTGCACTTCTTCGACCTTAACGGAGACGAGGTGGAGCTGAAGCCGACAGAGGTCACCTGGAGCGTTGATTCTGCTGAAAAAGGCGGCTTTGAGCACTTCATGATAAAGGAGATACACGAGCAGCCCCAGGCAGTAAAGGACACCCTCGGAAGCCTTGTAAAAGAAAGCCGCGCGGACCTTTCGGAAGCCGCCATAGATGAGGAATTCCTAAAAGGCATAAGCAGCATTACAATAGCAGCCTGCGGCTCTTCCTGGCATGTTGGCATGCAGGCCCAGTACGTTATAGAGGACCTGGCAAGGGTCCCTGTGCGCGTGGAACTGGCCTCCGAATACCGTTACAGAAGGACCATAGACGACCCCACAGGACTGGTGATAGTCATCTCCCAGTCCGGCGAGACCGCAGATACCCTGGCGGCGCTGCGTGCGGCTAAGGACAAGGGCCTAAAGACCCTGGCAGTTGTAAATGTGCTTGGCTCCTCGATCGCAAGGGAGGCGGACAAGGTGATCTACACCAAGGCAGGCCCGGAGATAGCTGTTGCCACCACCAAGGCCTACAGCGCCCAGCTTGCCGTAATGTACGTGCTTGCAGTTGCCCTGGCAAAGGCCAAAGGCTGTATAAACTCAGAGCAGGAAAAGGCGCTTTGCGAAGAGCTCACCACCCTGCCCTCCAAGATATCCCGCATACTGGAGGACAAGGAGCGTGTGCAGTGGTTCGCGTCCAAGTTCTCAAACGCCAAGGACGTGTTCTTTATCGGGCGCGAGCTGGACTACGCCATCAGCCTTGAAGGAAGCCTCAAGCTCAAGGAGATAAGCTACATACACAGCGAGGCCTACGCAGCCGGAGAGCTCAAACACGGCACGATAAGCCTTATAGAGGACGGCACACTTGTTATAGGGCTGCTGACCCAAAAGGACGTTCTGGAAAAGACGCTGAGCAATATGACGGAGTGCAAGGCCCGCGGAGCTTACCTTATGGGCCTTACCAGCTACGGCAACTACAACGTGGAAGACACTGCGGACTTCACGGCCTACATACCCAAGACAGACCCGCACTTTACAGGGCTTCTTGCCATTGTCCCGCTGCAGCTTCTGGCTTACTACCTGAGCGTTGCAAAGGGCCTGGACGTCGATAAACCAAGGAACCTGGCAAAGAGCGTCACGGTAGAATAGTCCTGAAACTGTTTAAACAAACTTGATTATACATGCTGCGCCATCGCAGCGGAGGTGCGCAAAATGACGAAGTACATATTCGTAACAGGCGGAGTTGTTTCCGGCCTTGGCAAAGGCATTACAGCCGCATCCATAGGAAGGCTGCTCAAAGCAGGCGGCTACAAGGTAGCATCGCAGAAGCTGGACCCCTACATAAACGTGGACCCGGGCACAATGAGCCCCTATCAACACGGAGAGGTCTACGTTACGGAGGACGGAGCGGAAACAGACCTGGACCTTGGCCATTACGAGCGCTTCATAGATGAGGACCTGAACAAGTTCTCCAACCTCACTACAGGCAAGGTCTACGCAAGCGTCATAGCAAAGGAGCGCCGCGGAGAATACCTGGGCAGGACCATTCAGACCATACCCCACATAACCAACGCCATAAAGGAATTCATCTACAGCGTGGGCAAGGAAGGCAAGGCCGACGTGGTCATAACTGAGATCGGCGGCACCATAGGCGATATCGAGAGCCAGCCTTTCATAGAGGCAATACGCCAGATAGGATACGAAGCCGGGCGAGAAAACTGCCTCTACGTGCACGTGACCCTGGTCCCCTACCTTAAGGCCAGCGGGGAGCACAAATCCAAGCCCACCCAGCACTCCGTAAAGGAGCTTCAGGGCATGGGTATAAGCCCGGACATTATAGTGCTGCGCTGCGACGAAAAGATAGAAGACGAGAACATTTTCACCAAGATAGCGGATTTCTGCAATGTAAAGCCGGACTGCGTAATAGAAAACCTCACCATGCCGGTGCTCTACGAGGCCCCGATATACCTTGAAAAGTCAGGGCTGTACGAGATAGTCTGCAGGGAGCTGGGACTCACGGCCTGGGCGCTTGATCTGTCTGACTGGGCGGAGATGGTGGAGCGCGTAAAGCACCCGGAAAAGACCGTAAAGATAGGCCTTATCGGCAAGTATGTGCAGCTGCACGACGCCTACCTTTCCGTGGCAGAGGCCCTGCGCCACGCCGGCTACGCTCTGCGCACCAAGGTTGACATAGACTGGATAGATTCAGAAGGCATTACAGACTCCAATGCTGAGCAGGTGCTCGGCGGGCTGGACGGAATAATAATTCCGGGAGGCTTTGGAGGACGCGGCATAGAAGGCATGATAAGCGCCTGCCGTTACGCAAGGGAGCACAATGTCCCCTACCTTGGGCTCTGCCTTGGCATGCAGATCTCCGTGATAGAGTTTGCAAGGCACATGTGCGGGCTTGAGGACGCCAACTCCGGCGAGTTCGATCCAAATAGCAAGCACAAGGTAATAGACTTCCTGCCGGATCAGAGCGACGAGACCGACAAAGGCGGCACCCTGCGCCTTGGCAGCTGGCCCTGCCATATAAAGAAAGGCACCGTAATGGACCGCTGCTACAGGCAGGCACCATCCAAGGGCACAGAAGAGCTTGCGGACGGGAGCCTTCAGATAGCGGAACGGCACCGCCACCGCTACGAATTCAACAACGAGTACAGAAAACAGCTTTCCGAGGCCGGACTTGTCTTAAGCGGCACCGCCCCGGACGACAGCCTGGTGGAGACCGTGGAGCTGGACGATAAGGCATTCTTTGTGGGAGTGCAGTACCATCCGGAGTTCAAGAGCCGCCCCAACAGGCCTCACCCGCTGTTTTTAGGATTCATAAAAGCATCACTCATGAAAGGATAACACATGGAAAAGAAAGAGCAGCTTTACGAAGGAAAAGCAAAGAAAGTATTCGCAACGGAAGACCCGCAGCTTCTGATAGTATCCTACAAGGACGACGCCACTGCATTCAACGGGCTTAAAAAAGGCACCATAAGCGGAAAAGGCGTAATAAACAACCGGATGAGCAATTACCTTATGAGCCTTCTGGAAAAGGACGGAGTCCCCACCCACTTTGTAGAGGAGCTCTCCGAAAGAGAGACCCTTGTAAAGAAGGTGTCCATAGTTCCGCTGGAGGTGATCGTCAGGAATATCGCGGCCGGATCCTTTGCAAAAAGGTACGGTCTTGAAGAAGGCAGGGCTTTTGCGCAGCCTTCTGTAGAGTTCTCATACAAGAACGATGCCCTTGGCGACCCTCTGATGGCAGATTCCCACGTCTTTGCACTGGGCCTTGCCAGCCAGGAAGAGCTTGCTATTATAAAGACCTACGCTCTTAAGGTAAACGCTTTTCTTAAGAGTTTCTGGGATGAGCGCGGCGTAACCCTGGTAGACTTCAAGCTTGAGTTCGGAAGGCTTGCAGACGGAACTATAGTTCTTGCGGACGAGATCAGCCCTGACACATGCAGGCTCTGGGACAAGGCCACAGGCGAGAAGCTGGACAAGGACCGCTTCAGAAGAGACCTCGGCGGCGTAGAAGAAGCCTACGAGGAGATAATGAGAAGACTAAAAGCATAGTATTATCCTAAAATACAAAGCAAAAAAGCCCCGGGACCATTCAGATCCCGGGACTTTTTGCACTTACCCGTAGAAGTTGCCGCCTCTGCCGATGCGCCCTGCAGGGGCAAACAGCGAGAGAACGCCTGCTATCAGAAGCAACGGGAAGGCCAGGCGGAGGAGCCCCATCACAAAGCCTGCAATTATGATCCCCGGAAGGAAGATCAGTGTAAGCAGGCCCCTTCCAAGGCCCCACGACAGCCTGAAGGCTGCTCCGGCAAGTCTGCCGAAGACACCGATCATCATGATCGTAAACAACAGTGTGAGCATTTTGCTTCCTCCTTCTTTGAGGACCTTGCGGCCCTTCTTTGAGTATATTGTAAGCCCGTCCTGCCCTTTAATAAATAAAAAGACCGGCGCATTGCACCGGCCTAATTTGCTGTTTTGGCGAATTAATCGACATATATTTAACACATCTTATTCATTATGTGATATAATACCGACGCATTACATTACAATCAAACTGGTGATCACAAATGAAGCTCTACAGCCTGCGTTGTTTTCAGGTCATCTGCAAACACAATAACATAACAAGAGCATCAGAAGAGCTGCATGTTTCGCAGCCCAGTCTTTCGAGTATCATAAACGATCTTGAAAACGAGTTTGGCGTCACCCTGTTCTACAGACTTCGCAAAGGGCTTAAGATAACGCCCGAAGGCGAACGCCTTCTTGAGCTTTCAAATGAGCTAACTGCTCAGGCCGATGCTCTTATCTACGAAATGAAATCCCTTGGGAATCAAAACCACACCGTAAAGGTAGGTGTAGGGCCTATAGAAGGATCTATAGTTTTCCCGCGCATCTTCCAGGCTCTGCGCGAGACCTACCCGGATACCAAGCTGGAGATCCAGGAGACCGGTTCCAAGCTGTCCGCCGCCATGGTTATGGACGGCACTCTGGATGCCGCCATGATAACCTACAACGACGATGTTCCAGGCAACTTCAACTTCATAGATGTCCGGGATCTTAACATACTGTTCTACACCTCTATTGAAAATCCGCTAGCCTACATGACCACCTTCGATTACGAGGCTTTTAAGGATGCCCCGCTGGTGCTCCTTAACGAACAGACATTTTTAAACAGTTTTGTAGAAAATGAATATAAAAGGCATGGGCTGACGCCTAACTGTATACTCCATACAAATCAGCTCTACACCATCAGAAAGCTTCTTGACGAAAACACAGCTTCGACGTTCTTATTCGAAGGAATACTGAACTCCCGCGAGGAAAACATAGTTGCTATTCCCCTTCCGGAAAACTACACTGCAAAGTCTTGCCTGATATGGCATAAAAACCATGTTCCATCCACAGGACTGAGCAACCTTATACGCATATTAAAGAGCGGACTGATAAAGTTCTGAGCGCTATTTTACTGCGCCCCACTCCCTGAACATAGTCCAGACAGCATCCCTTTCCGCAAGAAGATTATTTGTATACCATTCAGCGTCCGGCAGAAAGCGCAGACGCGTTCTTAATGTGTAAAAGCTTCCGCCTATCCACACCTGCGATGAATCAGCCGAAAACCT
>CADALS010000109.1 GCA_902788795.1 uncultured Eubacteriales bacterium
GACTTCAGCGTCTATGCCGTATCCTTCGGAAACGTCCGGGTGTACCTGACCTACAACGCCTATGAGCCTTCCGTCCTTTGTTATCTTAGCGCAGCGTCCGGGGTGGAAGCTTGGGTCTGCGGTCTCTGTGGTTATCTTGTAGCCCTTGATCCCAAGCAGAACAAGCAGTTCCTCCACGCGGCCTTTCATGAGGTAGAAGTCCTCTCCGGGTCCGTAGGCAGCTATGCAAAGAGCGTCCTTTTCCTCCGGCAGGCCGTCTGCGCCCTTGCCGTTGTTGAAGAAGGTGTTGCCGAGCTCAAAGATCTTGGCAGCCGGGATGCTCCTGGAATAGTTGGTGAGCAGCACTTCCATGGCATTGGGCAGCAGCATGGTGCGCATTACGGATGTATCTTCTCCGAGCGGATTGATCAGCTTTATGAACTGCCTTCTGTAGGAATCCTCCGGGATGCGGACCTTGTCGGAAGCCTTGGGGCTTACGAAGCTGTAGGTCTGGATCTCGTCTACGCCAAGAGCTGTGAGTATGTCCTTGGCGCGGTTGCGGAGCTCCTGCTTGGGTGTGAGCCTTGCCTCTGTGGTGTGGGCCGGTATCCTTACGGGCAGCTTGTCGTAGCCGTACATGCGGGAGATCTCTTCCACATAGTCTTCTTCTATGAGGAGGTCCTGCCTGATGGTGGGCGGTGTTACTGTTATTATATCACCTTTTACCTCTGTCTTTATCTCTAAAGCGTTGAGGTATTTTGTCATCTGCTCAGTGGAGATCTCCACGCCCATGAGCTTGTTCATCCTGCTTGCGCGGATGTCTATTACTACGGGCTTTTCTACGTTGGGGTATACGTCCACATCTCCGGTGAGGACTGTTCCTGCTCCGAGAGACTCTACCAGGTAGCAGAAGCGATCGCATGCATCCTTGGCGAGGTTGGGGTCTATGCCCTTTTCGAACCTGCCGGAAGCCTCGGTCCTAAGGCCAAGAGCCTTAGAGGTGCGCCTTACGGAATCTCCGTAGAAGTTAGCGGACTCAACAAGGACCATCTCTGTGCCGTCTTCGATCTCGGACATGAGGCCGCCCATAACGCCTGCAACAGCGGTGGGACCTTCTGCGTCCTTGATCATGAGCATGGAACTGGTAAGGGTGCGCTCGTTTCCGTCCAGGGTGGTGAACTTTTCTCCGTCCTGTGCGGTGTCAACTATTATGTGAGAGCCGCGGACTGTGCGTATATCGAATGCGTGGAGCGGCTGGCCGTATTCCAGCATTACGAAGTTGGTTATGTCTACGATGTTGTTGATAGGACGCTGGCCGGAGTACATAAGGCAGCGCTGCAGCCACCAGGGGCTCTGCTCCACCTTTATGTCCTTGATGACCCTACAGCAGTAACGCTTGCAGAGGTCCGGACGCTCTATGGAGACCTTTATGTAGTCCCCGCTCTTTTCCGGAGCTACGCGCTTGCACTGAGTTTCCGGGTAGCGCAGCGGAGTTCCGAAGGTTGCGGAAGCCTCGCGGGCCATGCCTATCATGGAGAGGCAGTCCGGGCGGTTGGGTGTTATCTCGAAGTCTACGACCGCATCGTCCAGGCCGAGAGCCTCTACGAGGTCCTGGCCGGGCGTAAACTCGTCCGGAAGTATCCAGATGCCGTCCTTGCTTGCAACAGGAACGACCTTGTCGTCAAAACCGAGCTCGGAGCAGCTGCAGAGCATACCGAAGGATTCCACGCCGCGCAGTGCGCCGTTGTGGATGGTAACACCTTCCTCTGTTTTGGGCTGTCCGTGGAGCGGTCCGGGAATATGGGATCCGTCCAGGCATACAGGAACAAGAGCGCCTTCAAAAATATTGTGAGCGCCTGTAACTATCTGCACCGGAGCATCCTTACCTACATTGATCTGGCAGACCAGAAGCTTGTCCGCATTGGGGTGCTTTTCTATCTTTTCTATGCGGCCTATAACTACGCCGCTGATGCCCTGTCCGAAATACTCCACTGTTTCCAGGTTGGAGCCGGAAAGGACCATCCTGTCCACGAATTCGTGGACATCTACGTTAACGTCTGTATAATTCTTTATCCATCTGATAGGTACTAACATTTTCTGCCTCCTTACTTGAACTGCTCTATGAAGCGTATGTCGTTCTCGTAGAGAAGACGGATGTCGTCCAGCTCGTACTTGAGCATTGCAATGCGCTCTACGCCCATGCCGAAGGCAAAACCTGTGTACTTTTCAGTGTCAAGACCGCCGACCTTAAGCACGTTTGGGTGCACCAGGCCGCAGCCGAGTATTTCTATCCAGCCTGAACCCTTGCAGACTCTGCAGCCCTTGCCGCCGCACTTGAAGCAGCTCACATCCATCTCTGCGGAAGGCTCTGTGAACGGGAAGTGGTGAGGCCTGAAGTTAGTCTTTGTGGAAGATCCGAACATCTGCTTTGCGAAGCTGTCCAGAACGCCCTTAAGATCTGCCATTGTTATGCCCTCGTCTACCACGAGTCCCTCTATCTGGTGGAACATCGGGGAGTGAGTGGCGTCCGGAGTATCGCAGCGGAAGCACCTGCCCGGAGCTATTACAGCAATAGGCGGCTTCTGTGCCATAAGTGTGCGCACCTGTACCGGAGAGGTCTGGGTGCGGAGCAGGATCTTATCGTCGATATAGAAGGTATCTGTCATATCCCTTGCAGGGTGGTTGGGGCCTGCGTTAAGGGCATCGAAGTTATTGAAAACAGTCTCCACCTCCGGACCTTCCGCAAGGGAAAATCCCATGGACATGAAGATCCTTGTTACTTCGTCTATGGTCTGGGTTATAAGATGCCTGGTGCCAAGGGGAATGGAGGTTCCGGGCTCTGTAACATCTATGGTCTGGGAAAGGAGCTGGGCCTGCCTGGCTGCTGCCTTAAGGCTGCTCATCTTTTCCGCGATCATCTTTTCTATCTGGGCCTTGGTCTCGTTGGCCACCTGTCCGAAGGACTTTCTCTCTTCCGGAGCCATGTCCTTCATGGACTTGAGCATGTCTGTGATCTTGCCTTTTTTGCCAAGGAACTCTACCCTTAAGGCATCGGCCTGCTGTACGCTTTCGGCCTTAGCTATCTTTTCCTGGGCAAGAGCTCTAAGCTCTGCTAACTTATCATTCATTTGCTGTTATATTCCGTCCTTTCGCTGACGTTTGGATTCGTACATTATGATGGAACCTGCCACTGCGGCGTTGAGAGATTCCGTGCTGCCCTCCATCGGGATGGCAAGGCGCGTTGCTGCGCCAAGGAACTCCTCCGACGCCCCTGCGCCCTCGTTTCCTATAACTACCGCGGCGTTTTTAGTAAGGTCTGCATCGTAGACTACTACATCCGCGTCCATTGCGGCAGTATATACGGTTTTGCCTGCTTTTGCAAGAAGAGCAAGCGCCTGGGCTGCGTCTTCGCACTGCAGTACGGGCAGCCGCAGAAGGCTCCCAGCAGCAGACCTTACAACTTTAGGCTGCCAGAGATCTGCTGTTCCCTTTATTACAACGACGCCTCCAAAGCCCATGGCTTCCGCCGTCCTAAGGAGCGTTCCTACGTTCCCCGGATCCTGGAGCCTGTCCAGGACAAGAAGGCATCTGTCCTTTACTTCTTCAAAAAACCCGCCGGCACTGATCTGCCTCTTTTCCGCTGCCGCTGCAACTGCCTGCGGCGTCTGGGTCTGAGTCACCTTTGCAAATAGGCTTTCCGCGAGTTCGTATACGGCCAGGCCGCCGGCTTCCGCCTGCTGCACTATCTGCGCAGTTTCCGCGTCCGCCGCCCCGGCCCGGGTAAAGATGAACCGCACCCGGTTCCCCTGCTGCATGGCCTCCCTTACTATGTTGGGGCCTTCCAGCAGGAAAAGTCCGTATTTATCCCGGTACTTCTTATCCGAAAGCGAAGCTGCCTGCTTTACTATTTTGTTTTCAGGCGAACTTACCTGTATCAATCACAAGATGGCCCGGCACGCCGGACCCCTCCTTAATAATCTTAAAAAACGGGCGGGCTTTAGGCCCGCCCCTCAGGTTGCTTATTTAAAGGTTGAGACTGCCTGTTCCCATGTTCTTGAGGAAGTCAGGGATGGGGAAATCGTTCTTGGGATCGTAGCCCGTCTCGGACTTGATCTCTTCTACTGTTTCCTCCAGTTCTACGTTGTTTGTCTCTTCCTTTTTATCTCCGTCCAGGCCCTTGCCGGGGATCTTGACCTTATCCAGATCGTCCTCGAAGCCTGTAGCTATGACAGTTACGCGGACCTCGTTCTCCATGTTCTCCTTGACAGAAGTACCGAAGATGATGATGGCGTCCTCGTCTGCTTCCTTGGCAACAAGATCAGCAGCATCGTTGACTTCCAGCATTCCGAGATCGTATCCGCCCATAACGTTGAGCAGGACTGCCTTGGCGCCCTTGATGGTGGTCTCCAGCAGCGGGCTTTCCACAGCGTTCTTGATAGCGTCTTCCACTCTCTTTTCGCCGGTGGCTACGCCAACGCCCATGTGAGCTATGCCGCGGTCTGTCATTACTGTCTTTACGTCTGCAAAGTCCAGGTTGATGAGGCCATCATCGGAGATGAGGGAGGATATACCTTCCACGCCGTCCTTGAGGACTTCGTCTGCCCTCTTGAAGGCATCGATTATAGTTGTATTCTTTTCTGAGATGGTGAGCAGCTTGTCGTTAGGAACTACTACCAGGGAGTCTACGTAGTTCTTAAGGAACTTGATACCAAGCTCTGCGTGCTCTTTGCGCTTTTTGCCCTCGAAGGTGAACGGCTTTGTAACGACGCCTACTGTAAGCGCGCCGGAAAGCTTTGCAGCCTTTGCGATAATGGGAGCTGCGCCTGTTCCTGTGCCGCCGCCCATACCTGCGGTGATGAATACCATATCAGCACCTGCAAGCTGCTTTTCGAGGTTCTCCAGGCTCTCCTCTGCGGACTTCTGGCCGATCTCCGGATTTCCGCCTGCACCAAGACCCTTGGTGAGCTTTTCTCCTATCTGGACTTTTGTTTCCGCCTTTGACTTGTTGAGTGCCTGCTTATCTGTATTAACTGCAATAAAGGATATTCCCTGCAGGTTGGCATCTATCATTCGGTTGACGGCGTTGCATCCTGCGCCGCCTATCCCCACGACCTTGATGTTTGCCGGGGACTCTGCCGGAGCTTCGAATTGTAACATGGGCATATTTGTGGCCTCCATAATCAACAAATACTAGTTGTTATTAATAATATCACAAACAATATGTAGTATCAATCGATTTTGAAAATGTTTTTCAGCGCTTTTTGTAGTGCTTGTTCTTTCCCGGAAACAGGAAAATGATCAGTACTGCGATCGCAGCTACCGCCAGAACAGCGCCGCCTATAAGCAGCCATTTCTTAAGATTTCCGCCGTTTTTGGGCACTACTGCGGGGTCCGGAGTCTTTTTATCATCTTCCGGAGCCTTGTAAGGTCTTTCGGCCAGGGCTATCTGCCCGCCGTCGTCCAGCTTTATGGTTATGATGCTTGTATCGTTAGCATAGCCGACGAGTTCCCAGCCTCTTTCCGGATCCAGCCTGTAGGCAAGCAGCTGCTTTCCTATGCCGGAGCCGCTTACGGTAAAGCTTACTTCCGTGCCGCCTGTTCCGAACGGTATCTCAACACCTCTCTGCCAGAGAACGTTTACGTCCTTTGCCTCGCC
>CADALS010000110.1 GCA_902788795.1 uncultured Eubacteriales bacterium
AAAAAGATCAGCGGCACCCCTGAAATGCCGCGTCTGTCTGTATACCGTTCTAACAAGCACATTCAGGCCCAGGTTATCGATGATACAAAGGGCGTAACGCTTGTTGCAGCATCCACCATGGATGAAGCAATCAAGAGCCAGCTGGATGAGGTTGACAAGAAGGGTGCTTCCAAGCTGGTAGGCAAGCTCGTCGCAGAAAAGCTCGGCATACCCTGTTATGATCAGCAGATAATAGAAAAGATCGCGGAAGAAAGCGGCCTTGCAAAAGAGTATATCCAGGAGAGGGGAGAATACATGCCTTCGTCCAGCTGGATAGCAAACGCGCTCTCCGTGCGCACCATAGGCGGCATGCGCAGCGAGGATCAGCTGTGGAGCAGCCAGTGCAAGGTAATTATGGATCTGGCTAACAAGGGCCCCTGCGTTATAGTAGGACGCTGCGCTGACCACATCCTGCGCGGAGAACACGAGCTTCTTACCGTATTCGTGCACGCACCAATGGAAAAGAGGGCGGAGCGCATCGTAAGGCTCTACGGCGAGAGCGATGTTGCCGTAGAAAAGCGCCTTGCAGACAAGGATAAGCGCCGCAAGGCTTACTACCAGCTCTACACAGATACAGAGTGGGGCGTCGCTAAGAACTACGATCTCTGCCTGGACAGCTCCGTAATAGGCACCCAGAAGTGCGCAGACATAATCGTAGACCTCTACAAGAGCGATCTTCCAGTCTGCTACAAGGACGACGACGGCAAGCTCAGCAAATAACAGAAAGCATTATTACGTAAGCACATTAAAAGACCGCGGCTTTAAGGGCTGCGGTCTTGTTTTTATGTAGTTTGGCTGCCGTTAGTACACTGCGCCGGTCTCGTTTGTAAGAGCCTCGTAGAACTGCGCCTTTGCGGCATTGTGGTAGGGCACTACCCAGAGCGTTCCTACAGCAAGGAGCAGCGCTCCTACGATATACCAGCCTATAAAGCTCAGATCCAGTACAAACAGCTGCATCTTGTGGCCCTGCATGATGCGGGTGCTCTCGTTAAGGCACTGCTGCCAGTCCCAGTCGGGGTGGTCTGCCTTTATATAGAAGCACTGGCTGTAGGAATATGCCTTGATAATGCCAGGTATTACAAACAGGAGGCTCCACAGGAACACAAATATTGTCTGCATAAGAGCAAGCAGAAGGCTTCCGGCAAAGTCCCTCTTGAATGCCGCAAACAGGTCTTCTATCTGCATTTCCCTTGCGTAGCGTGTCTGGGCAAGGAAGCTTCCGCAAAGAGATACGGTAAGCGGTCCAACTACTATTACTGCGCCTATTCCAAGGCCCAGGGCGCCTGCAAGCGCAGTTACTGCTCCGTGGATAAGGCAAAGCGCAAGAGCCATCATCCACTGCTGGGAAAACAGCTGGCCTCCGAGCTGCGCCTTGGCGTTTGCTTTAAGTTGTGCTCTGTTCATAGTTAGCTCCTTTTAGCTGAAAATTACTGTTCCAGGATCAGTCCAGCTTGCTGAAGATAGTGGCATTCTCGAATTTGATCGTTTCGTCGTCGTGGCCCCAGATCAGCATGTCTCCGTCTAACTGGAAGTAGCCCATGGTCTCAACGGATTCGCCCTTTATCGACATGTCGTAGTACCACATTACGCCGCCTTGCTCTATCTGCGCTACTGTGGAACACTGTACGCTGCTTCCCTGGATGGTTATCTGGTATCCGTGCTCAATGCCTTCGTGAGGCTGTATAAACATAGTAAGGTCGTTCTTCTTGTCTGCCCATGTACCGGTGTAGACCTGTCCGTACCATTCGTAATCGGTGGTGTCCTCAGTCTCGTAATCGAGCGATTTTGGCTCGTCGTAGATCCTGTAGACTCCGTTGTATGTGGCGTCTACTTTACCGTCTGTAATACGCACGGCAAATTCAGCTTCGCCGTATGCGTAGGTCTCATCTTCGTTGGTGAGCATGCAGTTCTGGGAGAACACGCCGTTTCCGGATTCAGCTGTTATGGTAACGGTGTTTCCCTCGAATTCAGAATCAGCTTCTACATCGTTGCTGTACATGTAGCCGCTGTCGTGCCATCTGAGGCCTTCTTTGGCCTCCGGCAGGGTAGCGATACCTTTGCCGTCCTTGAATGTTATCCATTCAACTTCTGTGGTAGGCTCTACAGCAATGCTCTTGATCATGGCTGTTATATCAGGGTCGTCTATTCTTACATATTCGGATTCGGCTGTGACCTGGTTGGAATAGACGGTTATGACTCCGAGGTCGTTGGGCTGCTGAGATTCTGCAGCGCTTACAAAGTTGCCCTGCCATTTGCCTTCCCACAGATCGTAGACGAAGCTTTCAGTCTCTATAGGCTTAAGAGAAATGGTATCTTCATAGAAAGTGCGACCGGAAATGACCAGCTCCACAGGCAGGGTGTACTGAATAGAAACGGACGGTGCTTTTCTGAACTGATCCGGAGTGCCTTTTACAAGTGCTCCGTTGAATTCGGTCTGGTATTCACCAAGGTCTGCAACAGACCAGCCTTCCGGTACAAGAACGCTGAATCTGCCGAAATCGTGAACAGTTCCCTTGACTTCCGGTTCGACCGGCGCGGGTGCAACATTGTTATTGTTGTTATTGTTATTGCTTCCGCTGTTTCCGCCGCCGCCTCCGCAGCCTGCCAGAATCAGGGCTGTAACTACTAATAAAACTAAAAATCTCTTCATTTTATCCCTCCACTTTATTTGATCCTTATCAAAAGGTCATTATATCTATTTTACTGTAATGGTCTGCACAACGCAATAGTCGCCGTAGTAAACATTGCTGTTGTAAATGTCTTTTACCTGATCTGTGGTATCCACAAAGGCTCTTACGCGTACATCGTAGCTTCCTTCGGGCAGGTCCTTTATGGTAAGGGCTGTTCCTTCGGTAAACTGGCAGACTGTCCAGTTGTTTTCTCCGGCCGGGCTGTATTCTGCAGCGTAACCCGTTATACCGGATGCATACTGATCCTTTACGCTTAGCGTAATGGCAGAATCGGACGCCTCAGCAGAACTTATCTCTGCCTTACCTGGCTTGATGCCAAAGTGTGCAAACAGAGCCGGCTCGTAAGAGTTTCCGTCAGGATCCAGTATCTCTATGCTTGCTATGCCGCAGTTTGTGTTGTCTGTAAACCTCAGCAGGTAATCCTCGCCTTCTATGAGCTTGGCGCTTCCTGCAGCCAGGACCATGCATTTGGTCTCAAGAGGCTGGCCGGTATATTCCATAACGGTGTTGTTAGGAATGAATCTTTCCGGGGCAGGGCGGCTCACATCGATCGTAAAGATAGAAGTGCCCACGCCTTCCACAGTAGCTGCAACACGTGCTTTTCCAAGCTTTTTGGCGCTTACAGAAGCGCTGTTTCCTTTTTCCCCGACCTTAATGTTGACTATCTCCTCAGATCCGGGTATAAGGCTCCATTCGATCTTGGGATCGCCTACGGACAGGCGGTAGTCTCCTCTGAAAGATACGGATATCTCAGTCGTATCGTTTCCGGCTTTGGTGGAGATCACCGGCTTGCGGCTGCTGAGGACCATGGTAAGGCTGCCCGGGACAGGCTTGCTGAAGCCCTTGATCGGGAAGTTATCGAAGAACACCTGGCCGCCGATATCCTCGTAAGGATTTCCGTTATCAAAGAAATGCTCTGTAACTCCTTTATAATCCTGCCATGCGTCTCCATCGAAAACAAAGCTCTCGCCCGGATTGATAATGGCTTTCTGGGTAACATATCCAGGCAGCATCACAGCCATAGGCATATTGATATTGTAAGTATCGTATTCGTCTCTTATCGATATAACGATAGAGTAGTGCTGGCCTTCCTGCAGGAACACAGCATCCGGCAATGTTATGCGGTGGAATCCTCCGTAAGCGAATTTTTCGCTGCCCGATGCCGCCAGATAGCCGTCCACAGGGGAGCTGTAGCCATCGCCCAGGATATATACGGCATAATCTACTGTATTGTCCTGTGTTCCTGTAACGCAGGAGATCTCTGTAAGCATGCTGGCTCTTTCGACTGGGTAAACGTTAGCCATCTGCGCCTCGAACATCTGCGATTCCACGTTTATATGGGAAGCAGAAAGGTAGTCGTACTGGTCTATTATATCGGGAACGTCTACCATCTCGAATTCAAAAGCTTCCGGGATGGACAGGGACTTATCGAAATATGACAGCCAGAAATAGCCGGAGCCTACCATTACCGGATCTCCGTTCTCATCCACGACAGGGTTTCCTTTTTCGTCAGTTTTCTGCACAGGGATGCCCCACTGGCTGTTGCCGGAATCGGGGAAGTCCAGCTCTCCGGAGCCCCAGCTGTTTTTAACCAGCCAGGCTCCGTTATAAGTGGGCTGATGCTCGCTGAGGAAGTTTTCCTTGGGATAGTTATCGTCCCATCCTACTATGGTTACGGCATGGTTGGCCTGACCCTCGTTCCAGGTGTAGTGGGCCCAGTTGTTGAGCTCTATGTATATGCCTTCTTTGGAATCCTGGCTTGGCAGAGATGTGTCTGCGCAGAATGCTATCAGAACGCCTCTCTTATCCAGCAGCTGTTCCTTTATCAGCGCGGTTGCTTTTTCGTTATAGGTGAAGTTGCCGAACCAGCCTCTGGAAGAGGGGGAGGGCAGCATATATGAATCCTTCAGGATGAAGTCCTGTTTAAAGCGGTACTCTTCCGGAATGGTCCAGTCGTCTGCGGCGCTGTAGCTGTAGCTTCTGAACTGGCCGTCCAGGTAGCGGTGGTCTGCCAGGTGGTTGCGGCCGCGGTAGGTAAAGTAGTCGTTGTACTCTTCCTTGTTTTCGTAGGAGGGGCCTATGCCCTGGCCGAAAGTTGCCGTGGCCAGGAAGCCTGTGCCGCCGGTATCGTAGACCAGGCTCGAATCGTTGATATCCTTTACTATAACGCCTTCGCCGTTCTGCGGATTGTCCGGGTCGTTAAGGGCAACATTTGTGAAATAAGCCAGCTGCTTTTCGGAAAGGTCCAGAGTCTTCCAGGCATCGGGATCGTCTTTCATAATGGATCCCAGGATGCTGATCTCGGCGGCTGCGGTAGCTGCAAAGCCCCAGCAGGTGCCGAACGGGTTCTGGAAACGCACCGGCGTAACAAAGCAGCGGTCTCCTTTGCCGTCGCCGTCGGTATCGACGCTTCGCAGGTCGAAGGATTCCGGGATGGGTCTGTCTCTCCAGGATGCGCTGTAGTCTTCGGCGGGCTGCTCGGGAGCCTTGCTGCCGCTGCAGCCGCTCAGGAAGACCAGAACGAGGCAAAGTAATACTGAGATAGTTTTTTTCATGATCTATAAACTCCTGTTTTAAGTGGATGAACAAATATAAGCCACATAATAATATTATATCCTAATTATTAAGTTTAAGGGAAATATTTATATTACAGAAAAGACAAAGAGTTCCGGCTGTTATAGATCGGATCTCGTAATAAGGTTGTTTCGATCTTCTTTTTGGAGCGTAGGGGGAGCATATTTTGCTCCGCTAAAGCTGCGCAAAATCTGCCGTCCTGCGCGCGCCTCAGGCGTGCTCGGACCAGAAAGGTCCACCGGACCTTTCTGCCCTCTCAGGCTTCGATCCCCCACGTCCACCACATTAAAACAGAGCACCAAATGGTGCTCTGTTTTAATGTGG
>CADALS010000111.1 GCA_902788795.1 uncultured Eubacteriales bacterium
ACAGACCCGCCCGCGTCTCGAATCCGGAAGCCTACGGTTTGCGCCATCTGGCGTTTATGGTGGAGAGTGTGGACGAGATGGTGACAGAGCTGGAGGGAAAGGGAATCCCCTGTGAGCCTGTCCGAACGGATACCTTCACCGGCGAAAAGATGACCTTCTTCCACGATCCGGATGGATTGCCGATTGAGATACATGAATAATACGCAGCACAGCTGGTAACCTGCTTGCCTTGATATATTGGTCCTGGGCTCTTGATTGCTTTCCCGCTCTTTCGTTTTCAGCTCACAAAAGCGCGACTTTCAAGCTGTTCACGGGAATATTGAAAAATGCATATGATCTGAGCTAATATAGTTCAGTAAATCAATGTGCTCAAGAATGATTTAAGATAAAAAAGAGGTTGTAGAAAAATGGATAGAGATTTAAGTTGGTTTGCTATGCCTGTATCTGTGCAAATATCCAATATTGGCAGCGAGGTTGGACGGGCAATTCGATATAAAGAAAAAAATGAAGACGATAAAGCTGCAAGATTTTGCAATAAAGCCATAGACCTTTGGCTACTTTCAGAGCGGGATCCTAAAAATGCACATCGTAAAGGTGAGTTTGAATGTGCCATAGATGAGCTTAGAGACTATTTCCTTGGTGACAATATTTATGGTACAACTGCGCAGACACTTCAGAGATACTATGATGCATTTCTAGATAGACTGTAGCATCATATTCTTGTTTTACAAATTTAACATCGATGTATTAAAACGACAAATACTGCATCCTTACATGCTAAGGGTGCAATAATAAGACTATAATAGCTGGTATTGCTGTGTAAGAGGGCAATGCCGGCTTATTTTTTTTGCACTCTTTTTGTCCCTAATGTGCAATTAGCATACGATCGTGTATCTGCTCAGCGCCGTACTCATCCTGATAATCTACCCAAGATCTATAGACAAGCTAACACCTAACCTTGTAGCCTTCCACATGTGCCTGGGCTACCTGTGCATATATATTTTCAGACTTGTTTTTAAAGTCTACGAACAGATCTGGCGCTATGCTGGTCCAACAGAGTACATAAGGCTCATCCTGGCAGACGGCTTATCATGTATAGCATTCCTTCTGCTGCGTAGGTTGGCTCCACAAACCATGACCTTCGTGCGTGCCATATCCCTTTTTATGGCAAGCCTGCTGGGCTGTGTAGTCATACGTCTTATGTATCAGTGGGTATACCTGCACAGGAGCAGCAAGAGCTGGCTGGAAAGGACAGCGCTTACAGTGCTTAGGCTGCTCACAGGGACTACATTCGGCGAGGAAAACATATCAAGCAACCGCATCAAGATAGCCATCGTAGGCGCCGGAAGCGTTGGCGCCATGCTTGCAGACGAACTCCTCCAGAACCCCAAGGCCACCTACGAGCCGGTCTGCTTTGTAGACATAGACAAAGGCAAAGTAGGCAGGGAGATCTACGGCATCCCGGTAATAGATGCGGACGAATCCGTAGGCGCAAGCTTTGCTAAGAAGGGCGTTCAGGAAGTCGTCTTTGCGCTTCCAAGCATCAGCAGCGAACGCCGAATGGAGCTGTATAAGACCTACTCAGACCACGGCTTTAAGATCAAGACCTACGATTATCCTGTCCTCAACACAGACGAAGGCGGCAAAAGGCAGCTCAAGGATTTTGATATAGAAGACCTTCTGTTCCGTAGCAGCAACCGCTTCCTTAGCCAGGAGACTATGTCCTGGTACCAGGGCAAACACGTTATGATAACCGGAGGCGGCGGCTCCATAGGCTCCGAACTTGCCCGCCAGATAGCGCGCTGCAAGCCGGCTCGCCTTGTTATCCTTGACAATTATGAAAACGGAGCTTACTCAATTCAGCAGGAACTTCGATTCAAGTATAGAGATGATCTCAACCTCAGAATAGAAATAGCCAACGTTTGCGATAAAGAGCACATAGACAAGATTTTCCGCGAACACACCCCGGACATAGTGCTCCACGCCGCAGCCCACAAGCACGTTCCTCTTATGGAGCGCAACGTTATAGAAGCCGTAAGGAACAACGTTTTCGGCACGTTAAACGTAGTGGAAGCCTGCGAAAAATACGGCGTAAGCCGCTTTATAATGATCAGCACGGACAAGGCCGTAAACCCAACCAACGTTATGGGTGCCACCAAGCGCATGTGCGAGATGATAGTCCAGAGCCGCAGCGGCTCCACAACATCTTTCTCCGCCACAAGGTTCGGCAACGTGCTTGGCAGCAACGGCTCCGTTATCCCTCTGTTTAAAAAGCAGATAGCAAACGGCGGCCCTGTAACAGTAACAGACAAGCGCATAATCCGCTACTTTATGACCATCCCGGAAGCCGCCCAGCTTGTAATGACCAGCGGCGCCATGGCCCACAACGGAGAGCTCTACGTTCTGGACATGGGCAAACCCGTTAAGATATGGGACCTTGCAGAGAACATGATACGCCTTTCCGGCCTGGAGCCATACAAGGATATAGACATCATAGAAACAGGACTCCGCCCAGGCGAAAAGCTTTACGAAGAGCTGCTCATAAAGACAGAAGAGCTGGATAAAACAGAGAATTCCATGATCTTTGTTGAAAGGGACAAGCCCGCCGGCAAAGACATTATAGACGCCAAGCTGGATATCTTAAGGCAGGCCCTTGAGACAGAAAGCAACAGAGAAGTAAAGAAGGCCCTTATGGAGGTGGTCCCAACCTTCAAGAGCCCGGAAGAAGTAAACCAGGACGCAATAAACGCAGAAGAAATGCAGATGGCTGCAGGCGCATAAACACAAGCTTGAGGAGATATAGTTAGTAAGAGTAGGTGATAACCGTGAGGACAAAAAAACGATTAATATCAAACGACATCTGGGTAATAGTGCTGGATATCATAGCAGTAAACGTAGCATATCTGCTGGCGCTTGCTGTACGTTACTATGTAAACAACGAATTCCATCCGGGCAGTCTCCCGTTTATCAATGTGTTCTACAGATTTGCTCCTTGGTACACCGTGATCTGCATAGTAGTCTTTTTTATTTTCCACTTGTACGGAGGCATTTGGAAATATGCAGATATAGGCGATATGAACCATATAGTTACAGCTAACGTTGTAACAGCAATCATCCATATTGTCTGCACTATGGCGTTTTATCAGCGCATGCCGATATCGTATTACTGTGGCGGCGCTGCTTTTCAGCTTATATTTACAATAATCATCCGTTTTGCTTACAGATTCTTTGTTATAGAAAGAAGACGCACCAAGAAAACCATTGGCAACGCTATGGTAATTGGCGTTGGAGAGGCCGGAAGGCAGACCATGCGCCTTCTGGATTCAGGCGTTGCATACAGCACGGCATGCCTTGTAGACCTGACCGGAGACCATGATATTAATCCGATAAACGGAGTTCCTATCTATTCTCTTGACGGAATAGAAAAAGCGCTGGAAAAGCATGACATCAAGTGCGTTTTCCTTGCTGAACCCGAGATCTCCGACAAGCAAAGAGAAGATATCCAGACTCTCTGCAAATATAAAAAGGTTGTAATGAGAGACTACACCAGCTTCTTTACTTTCAGCGGAGACAGCGATACTGGAACGGATGAAGTTGCTGTAGCAGCAAACGTAGAAAAGAGCATACCGTTCAGCCCACCGGATATCAGCGAGAGCGAAATTGGCGAAGTTGTAGAAGCTCTTAAGAGCGGCTGGATAACAACAGGTCCTAGAACCAAGCTACTTGAAAGAAGGCTTGCCGCATACATAGAGACAGGCAAGACAGACATTGATACAGAAGAAAACGCTGCAAAATGGAGCAACAGAGTAGTGTGCCTTAACTCTGCAACAGCCGCAGAAGAGCTTAATCTCCGCGTACTTGGCGTAAAGGACGGGGACGAGGTTATCGTTCCTGCATACACTTATACCGCTAGTGCCAGCGCTGCTATCCACTGCGGAGCTAAAGTAATATTTGTGGATATACAGAAGGACGGAGATCCTGTTACCCACATGCCGGAGATGGATTACGATGCTCTGGAAGCAGCCATTACGCCTAAGACCAAAGCTATTATAACCGTTGATCTTGGCGGAATAGTCTGCGATTACGAACGAGTATTTGAGATAGTAAAGCGCAAGAAAGATCTGTTTGTACCGCTTGAATCAGATGGTACAAGGCTTGGAGATCTTTCTGCCAGGATACAGCAAGCTATAGGCAGAGTTGCAGTAGTAGCAGACTGCGCACACAGCCTTGGCGCAAGCCGGGTATTCAACGGGGAACGCAAGTATTGCGGAGCTATAGCAGATTTTACAAGCTTCAGCTTCCATGCTGTAAAGAACTTTACAACAGCAGAAGGCGGAGCATCTGCATGGCTTCCGATCAATGGAGTAGATAACGCAGAGATCTACAAGATGTATCAGCTTCTTTCTCTGCACGGCCAAAACAAAGATGCCCTTGCAAAAACCAAGCTTGGTGCTTGGGAATACGATATCATAGGCCCCTGGTACAAGTGCAATATGACAGACATTATGGCTGCTATAGGCCTGCGCCAGCTGGACCGCTACAGCGGGCTTCTTGACCGCCGCGTAGCGATCATGAAAAAGTACGATGCGGTATGCGATGAACTTGGAATAGTGCACCTGAATCATCATACAGACTATATGGACAGCTCCAACCACCTATACCTTATACGCATTCCGGGAATAGACGAGGATACACGCAACAAGCTTATAGAAAAAATGGCAGAACGCGGAGTTGCCACCAATGTGCACTATAAGCCCTTGCCCCTTATGACAGCATACGGTAAGGACTGCTCCGCATATCCTAATGCATACGATTTCTATCATAACCTTGTAACACTGCCGCTGCATACATTACTTACAGATGATGATGTGGAATATGTTTGCAAGTCCCTTAAGGAAGTAATGAGCGAGGTCCGCAATGCTTAAAAAATGGGAGGACCTCCCGGGTTTTATGCAAGTAGATGAGGTCAGATCATATTGGGAAATACTCAATAAAAAGCGTGGCCAACTCTTGTTAAAGCGCATTTTTGACATAGTAGTAGCTCTGATACTTCTTGTTATCCTTGCTATTCCGATGGCTGTAATAGCCATTCTTATTAAGTCAGATTCAAAAGGTCCGGTCTTTTACCGTCAGGAACGTGTTACTACGTATGGACGTCATTTCAGGATCCATAAGTTCCGTACAATGGTAAGCAATGCAGATAAAATAGGCAGTGCTGTAACAGTCGGAAACGACAGCAGGATAACCAAGGTTGGAGCAAAACTCAGAGGCCTAAGACTGGATGAACTCCCGCAGGTATTTGATGTTATCCAGGGGACTATGAGCTTTGTTGGTACCAGACCGGAAGCTGTTAAATACGTTGAAAAATACAGGCCGGAATACAATGCCACTCTGCTTTTACCTGCAGGCATAACATCTGAAGCAAGTATTCGCTATAAGGATGAATCTGCATTGCTTGATGCTGCAGATGATGTGGATAGAGTGTATGTAGAAGAAGTACTTCCGGGAAAGATGAAACATAACCTGCATAGCATTAGTCATTTCAGTTTCACGGGGGAAATTGCAACTATGTTCAGGACAGTATTTGCTGTGCTTGGAAAAGAG
>CADALS010000112.1 GCA_902788795.1 uncultured Eubacteriales bacterium
ATCGGCTGCTGTAAGGTTGCCTACGGCTGCAGCGCGGGAGAAACCAGTCACCCAAAGCCTGAGGTTTCCGCTCAGCTTGTTGTCGCTTATGAACTTGATTATCTGGGCTTCCATGATGCGGGCTCCATTGTCGAAGCCTGCGTGGCGCTCGCCGTTGCCTACGTACATGTTGCCGCCCCATTCACCCTGGTAGCCCTGGCCGCAGGGTACTGCTGCTATAAGTATGAAGTCATCTATCTGCTTGTACGCCAGAACGCCGGCAAGGGTATCCGCTGACGGTTTCTGATCGTAGCCGAAGGGCGTTATCTGCTTGAATCCTGCCGCTCCAAGGTAGGTCTCGTACTGGTTCGGAAGCGCTTCGCCATCGTTTCTGAACGCGGAGATCGCAAGCCCCAAAGATGCCTGGGCAAGTTCCAGCTTAAAATCGAAACCAGTTTCGTTTTCCGTAAAGAACCCGTCCGAGTAGGGGAAGTCCCACGCAAACTGCTTGTGTCCCAGGGACATGAACGGAACATTTATCTGGATCGTTTTATATGCCTTTGCGCTCTCTTCTGCAAAGCATGCAGCAGGGAAAACGCCAGCAAGCAGAGCAATTACAAGGATGGATAGAATGATTCTTTTTAAAGTGTTTTTCATGGTACGCTCCTTAAAAGCTATACATATATTTTAGCGGACGTGCCTTCCTGTTTCAATGGTATTTGAGAAACATAAAAAAGACTTGAAAAAACTTCGCCGGCAATATAGCATTAAGTTTAAAGTATGATCTTTTGGAGGAGACAAAATGGATATAGAAAAGCTCAAAGAATTCGTAACATCCGCAGGCGCCAACCTTCTGATGGGTATCATCATCCTGGTCGTAGGCCTGTTCCTGGTGCACTGGCTCGTCAAATTCCTTAAGAAAAGCAAGGCCTTTAACAAGCTGGAGCCCACGCTGCAGTCGTTCTTTATCAACGCTATAAAACTGGTGCTTATAATACTGGTGGTGCTTACCGCAGCTAACGTTATAGGCATTCCGCTCACCTCTATCATAACGATATTCGCTTCCGCAGGAGTTGCCATAAGCCTTGGTATGCAGGGCGCGCTGGGCAACCTTGTAGGCGGCCTTACGCTTCTGATACTCAAGCCGATAAAGGTAGGCGAATACGTAAGGATAGGGGAGTACAACGGTATCGTTAAAAGCATAGGAGCGTTTTACACAGAGATAAAGACCCTGGATAACTCTCTTATAAGCCTTCCTAACAGCAATCTTACCAACACAGCTATAGTAAACTACTCCAGAGAGGGCATTTCCCGTATCGAGGCGCAGTTTACCGTCAGCTACGACAGCAACATCGATCAGGTGCGCGAGGTCCTTCTGGAGATGGCCAGGAAGGGCGAAAAAGTCCTTGCGGATCCTTCTCCGTGGGTGCTCATAACAAAGTGCACGGAAACAGGTATAATAGTTCTTGTAAGAGCCTGGGCCAAGGCTGAGGACTGGGGCAACGTCTACTACTACATGCTGGAGCACGGCAAGCGCGCTCTGGACGCCGCAGGCATAAAGGTGCCTTATCAGCAGATGGATGTCCACATCAAGCAGGACTAAAAAATACCAGCAGCTGCACTGCAGCTGCTTTTTTATTGCAAAATTATTAATGCAACACATATTGCTGTAATGATGCTTGTGTGACTCCTATATCATCAATATAATAAAGACAGGAATACACGGATGTCATCGATCTGACAGATGCATTAAATAAATTAGGGGAGGATCTATGAAGTACTATTGCAATCCATTGAACATCAATTACCGCTATCAGTTCAACGCAGATCCGAGGCTTAAAGGCAAGATACAGATATGCCGCGAGGCCGCAGATCCGTCCATGATATATTTCGAAGGGCGCTACTACATATTCGCGTCCATGACCCTTGGCGTCTGGGTATCGGACGACATGGTAAACTGGGAGAACCACAGGCTGCCGGAAGAGCTTCCGCTGTACGACTACGCTCCGGACGTCCGCGTGATGGACGGCTGGGTGTATTTCTGCGCTTCCAGAAGAGAATCCGCCTGCGACCGCTGGCGCACTAAGAATATACTGGAAGGACCTTACGAAAAGATAGAAGGGGACTTCCCGTTCTGGGATCCCAACCTGTTCGTGGATACAGACGGCCGCGTCTATTTCTACTGGGGCTGCTCCAACCAGACTCCCATCTGGGGCGTGGAGCTTGATCCGGTAAGCTTAAAGCCGCTCACAGAGCCTAAAGCCCTTGTGGACGGCCATCCCTTTGAGATAGGCTACGAGAGGATAGGAGAAAACAACTCCACGCTTCCTGCTTCCGAGGCTGAAGTTGAGGCAAAGTATCAGGCTTTCGTTAAGGCTCAGGGCGTTCCAGAAAGCATGCTGCCGGCTCACATCAGGCCGCTCATCCGCGGAATGTTCTCCAACAGGCCTTATATAGAAGGCGCATGGATGGACAAGCACTGCGGAAAGTAGTACCTGCAGTACGCCTGCCCGGGAGCTCAGTACAACACCTATTCGGACGGTGTCTACGTTTCGGACAGCCCGCTTGGGCCCTTTGTCCTTGCGGACAACAACCCTTACTCCTACAAGCCGGGCGGATTCCTGCCTGGCGCGGGCCACGGCTCCACCATGCAGGATGATCAGGGAAACTGGTGGCACACATCCAATATGAGGATATCCAAGAACCACGATTTCGAGCGCAGGGTAGGCCTCTGGCGCGCCGGATTCGATGCCGACGGAGAGCTCTTCTGTGATCAGCGCTACGGCGACTGGCCCCAGAGGGTAACAGGCTTTAAGCAGGATCCCTGGCAGCAGCCTGTCTGGATGCTGCTGAGCGCCGGGAAAAAGGCCGCCGCATCCAGCTTTGCTGAGGGCTGCGAGCCGGCTAAGGCTGCGGAAGAAAACGTCCAGACCTGGTGGAAGGCAGAAAAGGCCGGAAAAGACCAGTGGCTGTGCATAGACCTTGGAAAGAGCTTCGATGTCCACGCCGTACAGGTAAACTTTGCGGACGACAAGCTGGATATCCCGGTCCCCGGCGAGATACGCCCGGGAAGCCAGGCCCGCTACATAGAAGAGGCAGATACCGTAACGCGCTGGAAGCTCAGCGTTTCTGAAGACGGAGAGAACTGGACAGTATTTGCAGATAAGACCAACGTGGATACAGACCTTTCCCACGACTTTATAGTCTGTGAGGAAGGCATAAAAGCCCGCTACATTAAGCTTTCCGATGTGGAGCTTCCTTACGGACAGGCTCCTTGCGTCTCCGGTCTCAGGGTCTTCGGATTTGGCGATGGCGAAGCTCCCAAAGTGCCTGAATTTACAGCAGTAAGGGACGGAGACCTGGATATGCAGGTGGATATAAAGCCTCAGGAAGATGCTCTTGGCTACAACATACTCTTCGGCTCTTCTGCGGAAAAGCTCTACCATAGCTTCATGGTGTTCTCTGCAGGAAAGACACGCGTAGGCGCGCTCATAAAGGGCCGCGGATACTTTGTAAGAGTGGATGCATTCAACGAGTGTGGCATTACGGAGGGCAACACCGTAAAGCTTTACTGAAACATTTCAAAAGGCCGAAACGCCCTTGCACTGCATGTTTTTTGTGGTAAAATAGGCGATGTACGCGTTCAGAAATGCCGCAGGCAGTCTGCGGCAAATACTTAAATCAAGAGGCAAAATATGAAGAAAAGAATCGCAGTCATCGCCATCCTGCTTGTTATGGCAATGATACTGACCGCTTGCAAGGGTTTCACCATTTCCGGCACCAACAGCAAGCTGACCATCAAAATGGACGGAGTAAAAGACGAAGCCTTTGCTGAATCCCAGGACTTTTCCGTCGGGAAAGACAAGGCAGCGTCCGTAACATCTTCGCTGGATAAAGGCAGGCTCAAGATCGATTTCGTTGAAGTCGTCATCACCAAAGATGATAAGGGCAACGAGCAGACAGCTTACTTCGACACCAAGGCAACTGTTACTATAGGCCCCGGAGAAACACAGAAGGTCGAGATCCCCAACGGAGACTACGTTATGCAGCTCACCGCTGTCGGAGAGACCAACGGCACAGTTGTGGTAGAGATAGTCGATAAGTAATTGGATCAGAAAAGCGCAGGGCTATATTAGTCCTGCGCTTCCCATAACGGTAAGAAATACGAAAAGAGTAAAGACTGACAGGAGCGAGGTTACTGCAACGACTTCCCCTGCCAGTTCTTCGTTTCCGCCCATGGAAACTGCCGTGCTGTAGGAGTTTACTGCAGTAGGAGCTCCGCTGTAGACCAGTATAGCAACAAGATCAGCGCCTCTGATTCCAAGCAGCACAGCGCCGCTGACTATGATCAGAGGGAGTATCACCAGTTTGCCAAGGCAGACCGCGGTAAGCTGCTTTGCCCACTTTTTCATGGAACCGAGGCTGAAATCAGAGCCCAGCGCAAGCATTGCGGCCGGGGTGGCCATGGCTGCAAGCTTTGATACCACGCCGTTCATGATAAGAGCCGGGAGCTTGATCCCAAGGGCGTTTGCCAAAAGTCCGAGAAGGCTGCTTAAGACCATGGGATTGAGGATGATCTTCTTCAGCATTTTGGAAAGGCTCGCGCTGCCGCCTCTTGCTGTCTCAAACGCGATGGTGGAGCAGGTGTTGACTATAGGTGTTATTATCATGATCAGGACCGCGGCCATGCCTATCTCGCTTCCAAAGAAATTGGCTACGATGGAGACCGCAAGCAGGTTGTAGTTTGCCTTGTGGATGCCCTGTATCATTACTGGCTGCACGGTCTTGTCTTTTTCTGTCCTTTTGATGATGAATGATATGATTATGAAGCTCAGGATGCAGGAGCAGACTACGTAAAGCGTCACTTTTAGATCAAAGGCGCTTTTTATGTCTGTGCTGCAGACGCTTTGGAATATGCTGAGAGGGAGGAACACCTTGAATACGAGTTTGTTCATCCCGGACGCGGTCTGCTTATTCAAAAGTTTTATTCTTCCAAGGAAATATCCAAGCGCCATGAACGCCAGAAGAGGAAAGACGGCGTTGAACGCCAGTATCATTGATTGCATGGTAATGCCTCTGTTATGTATTATTGCTTATGATATGCCAGTATTTTTCCTACATTTTACCACTGCGCGTGGCAGCGCGATAATAAAAAGAGCGTATCAAGTCATAGGAAAACATGATACGCTTTGAGGTCTTTTTTCAGAGGAGCTACAGCAGAGTTGCTATCATCTCTTCATGACTGATTGGCAGCGTGTAGGAGAGTGGGATGTCGAAGATCGTCCTTGCTCCGCAGGCGCCTTCGGCTGCAAGCCTTGCGACTGCCCTTGCGTATGCTACCAGCACGCAGGAAGTGAACTCCGGGTTGGAATCCAGATCCAGCTTGAACTCTATGACTTCGTTGCTTTCCTGGTCCCAGCCGGTCTTTCCGGACCTGATAACAGAGCCGCCGTGGGGCAGGCCCTTGTGGTTCTTGTCCAGCTCTTCCTGGCTGATGAATGTTACTGCGGTGTCGTAGTCTGCAAAGTAGTCCGGCATGGTAACGATAGCATTGCGTATAGCTTCCTTGTCTGCGCCTTCCTTAGCCACTACGAAGCACT
>CADALS010000113.1 GCA_902788795.1 uncultured Eubacteriales bacterium
GAAACAGAGACCGGTAATCGGTCTCTGTTTTGTGTTTCCTCGGATTTGTAAACTTATGGACGGTTCTCTGTGCGCAAAAGTGCATAGTGGACGGTCCTCTTTTTTGTTTTACTGATGCAGCTGGTGGGGCGTTCATGTGCTTTCAAAGCGCTTGCGGAGCGGTAGAAAAGACTTTCCGTAAAGAGCTCACAGCGAGCCCGTTAGGTACGAGGCGAGCTGATGAGCGAATCGGAAAGGCTTGGCGTGAGGCCGCGCAGCGGGCTGAAGAAAGCGCATGAGCCCCGGACCCGGCTGCATTAACACAATAAAAAGAGGACCGCCCCTATGTGATTTTCGACATATAGAACCGTCCTCTTTGTTCTTTTGTGAAGTTGGCACCTGAGAACCGTCCCTAAGTTCAGTGGCTTGAACAGGGCGGCGCCTTGTGGTATACTACAAAAATACAGCCTGATATGGTTGCAGCTGGCATGCTGATGCCTGTGTTCCTGCTGTCAGCCTGGTGAAAGGCGGTATCAGTGTTACTCTGGCTGGCCTGATCTGATAGTTTTAGGGAGATCGTAATGTCTGATAGGTTAACATCGCGTGCAAAGCAGGCGCTGGAAACAAAGAAAAAGATACAGGATGCTGCTTTCGAACTGTTCGAAGAATATGGATATGACAGTGTTTCCATGCAGGAAATAGCTAATAAAGCCGGCTGCTCTATCGGTAATCTTTATCACTATTATAAGAATAAAGATGCTCTTGTGCTGCAGTTTACAGATCATGTAGACGAGGTGTATCAGGCACTTGAGAACGAAATACCGGAAGATCTGGATTCTTTTGAACGGCTAAGGTGGTTCGTCGTAAACGCCATAAGCAGAAGCAACAAGGAAAAGGCTGTATCGCTCGGATTTGCGCACGCACTGAAGAATCCGGAGCTTGGCACGCTGAATTATTCTGAAAAGAGACCGTATTACAGGACGCTCCGGAACATGGTAAGGCAGGCGAGGGCGGACGGTCATATCGCAAAAGATAACAGCAGCTGCGATATAGTAAGAAAAATACTGATCCTTCAGCGAGGTATACTGCTGGAGTGGAGGATAGAGGAAGGGGCATTTGATATAGACCCTGTTATAGAGCAGATGGTCAATGGCCTTCTCAATAGCCTCAAAGCTTAAAAGAATCAACAACTGACCCGGACTAAATGCAGTCCGGGTCTTTTTTTATTACTATAACGAATTTTTCATTAAAAATTTCAATGAAGTTCTTGACAAACAGACCCGGCTTTGCTATTCTGTATATGACATTAAAATGTTCAATGAAACAATCAGCAAATAACCGACCGTGTGAAAGGAGCTAAGATGGGTAACAAATTACTTGAGGGCGTAAAAGTAGTAGAGCTTGCAAATTTTGTAGCAGGACCGGCTGCAGGAAAATTCTTTGTAGACGCCGGTGCGGACGTTTACAGGATAGAAGCTGCTAACGGAGATCCTCTGAGGTTTACTGCAGTAAGCGAAGGCAGGCCCTTCAATCTTGAGGAAAATCCGACCATGGAACTTGAGAATGGCGGAAAGAAGGATATCTCTATCGATACCAGGACTCCGGAAGGAATGGAGATCCTGCACAAGCTTCTTTCCAATGCCGATATCTTCTTTACAAATTGGAGAAATAAGGCGCTTGTAAAGTCCGGGCTGGATTACGATACGCTGAAGCAGAAGTATCCGAAACTTGTTTATGGTATCATCACCGGTTACGGAGAAGGCGGCCCCGATGATAATCTGCCCGGGTTTGATTACACAGCATTCTTCTCCCGCGGCGGCTACCTTGAGACCCTCAGGCCAAAGAGCGGTCTTCCTTTTAACGTGGTCCCCGGAGCCGGTGACCATAATGTTGCCATGAATCTTGTTGCCGGCATGCTTGCTGCGCTTTACCACGCAAAGGTAACGGGAAAGGGAGAAAGGGTAGAGACATCGCTGTTTGAAACAGCAGTATTCAATCTGTCTATGAGCCACCAGTCAGCTCAGTATCACGAGCCCGGGACCTTCCTTCCTATGGATCCCAGAACTGCCCCCAATCCGCTCCTTAACTGCTACCGCACCAAGGACAACCGCTATATTATGATGTGCTTCCCCAATTACGACACTTACTATGCAAAGTTCATGGATGTTCTGGGGCATCCGGAGATGATAGGTAATGAAAGATTCAGCCCGGTAAACAATATGACTAAGAACAATACCGGCGGAGAAGTCTATGACCTGGTGCAGTCTGAATTCGAAAAGAAAACAGCAGAGGAATGGCTTCCCATACTCAACGCCGCCGATCTTCCGTGCGCGCTTTGCAAAAACGGTCTTGAGATATTAAATGACGAGCAGGCCTGGGGCAACGGAACTCTTGTGGAGTTCACTTATCCTTCCGGACAGAAGAGAACGCTCATCCGTCAGCCGATACGCTACAGGGAAATGGGTCTTCCTGAAGCGCTGAGAGCTCCGCAGGTGGGTGAAAACAGCCGCGAGGTCCTTGCAGAGCTTGGCTACACCAAGGAAGAAATAAAGGAGCTCGAGGAAAAGAACATTATCTACGTGTATGACAGGGCAACATTCAAGAGCCTTGTGTAACGATCGTCAGTACAAATACGGAGGATAACAAAATGGCAGAAGAAGTAAAAAAACAGCGTCCGCCGGTAGACCCCAACTCTGCAAAGTACAAGCTGGGGAAGATCGCAGCAGATGCATATGCTTTGGCTACGGAGGCTAAAGCCAGGGGCGAGATGGTAGGCTGGTGCGCATCCAACTTTCCTGTAGAGATACCTGAAACTCTTGGCCTTTCTGTATGCTATCCGGAAAATCAGGCTGCAGGCATAGCAGCCAGAGGTGCCGGACAGACCATGTGCGAGATCGCGGAGGCTGATGGTTATTCGAACGATCTTTGCGCATACGCAAGGGTCAATCTGGCGTTTGCAAAGATCAGGGAATCCAAGGAACAGCCTATGCCTATGCCGGATTTCGTGCTGTGCTGCAATAATATCTGCGACTGCATGTTCAAATGGTACGAAAACCTCGCAAGAGAGCTCAATATACCTATTTTCATTATAGATATTCCGCTTTCTACAACTTATGAGCCTACAAATGAAGAGATAGAATACGTGTCCGCTCAGTTCTGGGATGTAGTACACGGCCTGGAAAAGCTGACAGGAAAGAAGTGGGATGATGAGAAGTTCAAACAGGTCATGGAGAACAGCTGCCGCGCCAGCAGAGCCTGGCTCAAGGCAACATCGCTGGCTTGCCATAAGCCCTCGCCCTTCAATGGCTTCGATCTTCTTAACCATATGGCTGTAATGGTCACAGCAAGAGGCAAAGCCGAAGCCGGTGAGGCGATGGAGACCCTCTGCCGTGAGTGGGAAGAAAACATAAAGAACGGAACATCTACCTACAGAGGCGAGGAAAAGCACCGCATCATGTTCGAAGGCATAGCCTGCTGGCCCTACCTTAGAGTTACCAGCAGCGGTCTTAAGAACAGGGGCATCAATATGGTCACGACCATATACGCAGATGCTTTCGGCTTCGATTACCACAGTTTTGACGAGATGATCAAGCTCTACTGCATGACCCCGAACGCTATCAACCTGGAACAATCCAGAGATAAGAGGATAAGACTCTGCAAGGATAACCATGTTGAAGGACTTCTTGTTCACACCAACAGGTCCTGCAAGATGTGGTCGGGATTTATGCCTGAGATGAGCAGGCAGATAGGCGAAGCCTGCAACATCCCGGTAGTTGCTTTTGACGGTGACCAGGCTGATCCGAGAAACTTCAGCGAGGCTCAGTACGAGACGCGTGTACAGGGACTGGCTGAAATAATGGAAGCGAACAAGGAGGTGCGCTGAAATGACTGCTAACGAACTTTTCGCAAAGTGCGCTGAGATAGCTCAAAACCCGCGCGCTCAAATGGATAAGTACCTTGCTCAGGGTAAAAAGGTGGTGCTTACAGCTCCGTATTATGCGCCGGAGGAAATAGTGGATTCTATGGGCGCAGTGCCTATGGGTGTATGGGGCGCGGATATGGAGCTCAACGATTCCAAGAAGTTTTTCCCGACTTTTATCTGCTCTATAGTTCAGGGCATAGTAGAGCTTGGAATAAACCACGTCTATGATGGAGCTTCCGCTATCATCATGCCCATGCTGTGTGACAGCCTCAAAGGAGCAGGACAGAACTTCAAGGCAGCCGTACCATCCATCCCGTTCATTCCGATGACCTATCCTCAGAACAGGTTTGCGGATTTCGGCGCAAAATACTGCAAAGCTAATTACCTTACAGTCATATCTGAACTCGAAAAGGCTTTGGCCACTGAGTTTGATGAAGCAAAGCTTGCCGGAAGCATAAAAGTATTCAACGATCACAATCAGGCGATGCGGGAATTTGCGGAAGTTGCTGCAATGCACCCCGAAGTAACGGCTCAGCAGAGAAGCGACGTCTTCAAAAGCGCGATGTTCATGACTAAAGCAGAGCATACCGCAATAGTAAGACAGCTGATAGATGCGATAAAAGCGCAGGAACCGGGAAAAGGCAGGATACCCGTATATGTAAGCGGGATCCTGACCGACTCCCCGGAACTGAATGCTATTTTCGACAGCTGCGGACTCCATATAGTTATGGATGATGTAGCCGCACAGAGCAGGGCTTACCGCACCGACGCTCCCGTGGAAGGTGCTCCTTTGGACTGCCTTGTTAAAAAGTTCCAGAACACAGGAAATGACAGTGTGCTCTATGATCCTCTCAAAAAGCATGTGGATCTTGTCCCGGATCAGGCAAAGCAGTACGGTGCAAAAGGCGTTATATTCGTCCTGACAAAATTCTGCGATCCGGAAGAGTTCGACTATCCGCTGATCAAAAAAGCCTGTGACGCTGCCGGTATACCCTCCGTGCAGATAGAGATAGACAGGCAGATGGTCCGTTACGAACAGGCAAGAACTATACTCGAAGCTTTCATAGATGTGCTGTCCTGAAAAGAGGTACAGGATATGGAATTGACCGGGAAGACTACAGGCATTTTTCTTAAGGAAAACGCATCCCGCTTAAAAAACAATACAGCAATAGAGTATGGCAGCTGGAAGTGTAGCTGGGCAGAGTTGGACGAGGTCACGGATCTTCTTGCAGCGCGTTTCATGTCTTTGTACGGTATACATACAGGCTCGCATGTAGGTATATGGAGCCTCAACTCTCCGGCTTTTGTTCAGACTGTCCTGGCGTTATATAAGATAGGCGCTGTGGCCGTTGTATTCAACACGGCAAACAGCGTAGATGAGATGGCTGATCAGCTTGAGCTGTCAGACACTTCCATACTCTTTTACGGACCGGGAAGCAGGGGCTGCATTTTTGACCAGATGATACCTGCCATAAGGAAAAAGGCGCCTGGTGTGCAGAGATTCATCCATATCGAGGAAAAAGAGGCAGAAAACTGGCTCATGCCGTCCTCTTTTACCGCAGAGGAGCGGAGGAATCTTCCTGT
>CADALS010000114.1 GCA_902788795.1 uncultured Eubacteriales bacterium
AAAGAAAATATGGCTGCGGAACGA
Source organism: uncultured Eubacteriales bacterium (assembly GCA_902788795.1). Lineage (GTDB taxonomy): Bacteria > Bacillota > Clostridia > Peptostreptococcales > Anaerovoracaceae > RUG13409. The sequence continues at coordinate 25 of CADALS010000114.1, forward strand.
GTTCTTCTTGACCCGCATCAAGATAATAAAAGGGCTATAAGGGCATACGAGAAAGCCGGGTTTAAAATCATTAAACCACTTCCGAAACATGAGCTGTTTGAGGGAGAAAAAGTAGATTGCTGGCTGATGGAATTAGCACTGTAGATTCCGATTTGTGAGGAAAGTATCTTGCTGAACAGTTTCCATCGGGACCGTCCCCTGTGTTGTTTTCAGCATGGAGAACCGTCCCCTATGATATCATAAAAAGAGAGTGGCTGCTGTTATTGCAGCCACTCTGTAGTTTGTGAAGTTTGCATCGGAAGAACCGTCCCCCTGATGCGCGCTGATGCGCTGTGGAGTGTTACAGCGGCAGGAAGAACTTGATCAGGAAGATGATCGAGAGGATGTAGGTGAGTGCGGATACATCCTTTGCCTTGCCGGTGCAGAGCTTGATGATGGTGTAGCTGATCAGTGCAAGGCCGATGCCGTGTCCTATGGAGCCGGAGATAGGCATAGCCAGAAGCATGATAGCCACCGGCAGGATCTGGGACAGATCGTCGAAGTCTATCTTCTTGAGGTTGCTGAGCATCAGTATTCCAACGTAGATCAGAGCGGAAGAAGTAGCAGGAGCCGGGATGATCGCAGCAACAGGAGCTATGAACATGCAGAGCAGGAACATAACGCCGGTGGTGATTGCGGTAAGACCGGTGCGGCCGCCTGCCTCAACGCCGGAAGCGGACTCGATAAATGTGGTAACAGTGGAGGTACCGGTAACGGAGCCTGCGATAGTACCGATAGCATCGGAGAGCAGCGCCTCCTTCATCTGAGGCATCTCGCCGTTCTCGTCCACCATGTTGGCGCGGGTAGCGGTTCCTACCAGGGTGCCGATGGTGTCGAACATATCGATGATGCAGAAGGTGATGACCAGGGTGATGACTGTGAACCAGCCGATCTGGGCGAAGCCCGCGAAGTTCAGCTTGAACAGAGTGGTCTTTGCCATGTCAGCAAACGGCGGAACGAAGGACGCAGTCGCGAGGCTGGCGAACGGGTTGGTGTGCAGGAATATAGCTTGGCCTGCCCAGTAGATAACGGAGCCGCCCAGCATTCCGTAGAGCACGGAGCCCTTTACCTTGTGGTGGTCCAGAGCAACGATAATGAACAGCCCAACGAACATGGTAACAACGGAAAGCACCATTGCGGGGTAGCCGGAGCCCATAGCATCCTTGGCGGACTTAGCAGTGAGCGCGCCAAAGAAATCCCTCATTGCAAAGAACGGGCCGCCAGTTTCGGAGTAGATGCCTGCGTTGGAGCCAAAGCCTATGTTCATAAGCATAAGGCCGATAGATGGGCCGATCCCGAGGCGGACGCCCAGAGGAATAGCCTTGACTATCTTCTCGCGGACGTTGAAGACGGAAAGCAGCACGAATACGATACCTTCGACCAGGATCAGGACCAGAGCAGCCTGGAAGGACTCCAGATAGGAGGTTCCGGTAATTGCAACTATATTTGCAACTACGACTGCGAAGAAGGAATTGAGGCCCATGCCGGGTGCCATGGCAAACGGTTTGTTAGCCAGGAATGCCATGCAGAAGGTCCCTATAGCGGAGGCGATGCATGTTGCAAGGAATACGCCGTTCCAAAGGTCCTGGCCTTCGGCTCCGAAGCCGGTCAGCAGGTTGGGGTTCAGCGCAATGATGTAGGCCATCGTCATGAAGGTGGTGAGGCCTGCCACGATCTCGGTACGGACCGTGGTCTTGTTCTCTTTGAGTTTGAAGAGTTTCTCCATAATAATTACAGATCTCCTGATTAGAATATAAAAACGATAATGTATGAACTGGGGTTAGCCTTTTATGCTGCCGTCTGCGTTGAAGAGGGGCAGTTTGCCGAGGTACTTGATGTGGAACTTTTCGCCGGCATCGCCTTCCGCAAAGCAGGTAACGCGGCCGGTGACCTTGCCGCCGCAGAGCTCTACCAGCTTTTCCATGGCCTTAAGAGATCCGCCGGTGGAGACCACGTCGTCTATGATCAGGATGCGCTTGCCCTTGATCAGGTCTGCGTCCTCGCGGCCCAGGTAAAGCTTCTGCATGCCGTGGGTGGTGATGGACTTGTCGTCCACGCTGATGGGGTCTGTCATGTAGGTCTTGGGCGCTTTTCTGGCTACGAAGTACTTGGAAGCGCCGCTCTGGCGTGCCATCTCGTGGATCAGCGGAATGCTCTTGGCCTCGGCGGTGAGCATGTAGTCGTAATCCTCTGCCGGGACCAGCTTCAGGAGCTCTCTTGCGCAGGCAACGGTAACTTCTGCGTCGCCAAAGCAGATGAAAGCAGCTATGTAGAGATCGTCGGTAACTTTGCATAAGGGCAGGTCTCTTTTAAGGCCCGCGATCTCAACAGGATATGTCATATTCTTCTCTCCTTTCGAGAATGTATAAGTTAAAAGACATCACTAATTATACACTACAAGTGCGCTGTTTTCCACGATTTGCGTGCAAGTTCGGCAAGGAAATTGTTGAAGCCGCCGTGCGGGCAGTTGATGAAGCTGTGCACAGTGCACCGATCAATCCGCTACGCGCATCATCCATTGCGCTATTTGCACTGTAACCCTTGCCCGTTTTGCGTTATTATAATAATGAAAGAATGACAATTGGGGACGGTCCCGAATTGCCATTTTGGAAATAATTGGCAGAATGGCAATTCGGGACCGTCCCCAATTGTCATTTTGAGAGGTGAGATCATGCGCAGAAAGATACCTTTTACAGAAGCTGAGCGGCAGATCGTCGGCTCGCGCCCCTGGAGACGCGGCGGAACGATGCCCATCTATAACACACCGGTCACGGCCCGCGAAAATATGGATGCCCTGTTCTACGACAGAAAGCCTTACTGGATGCCGAGCGTAACGGATATAGTCGAGCAGACTCCGCCGCTTTACGCCTCCAAGCTGGGGCGGTCCAGGGCGGAGGACAACACAGACGTTTTCGGCATCAAATGGACCTACGTGGACCAGGTGGGCGGCTCCATAGAAGAGCCCGGCCAGCACTTCCTTGAGACCATAGACGAGTGGAAGGACAAGGTGCACATCCCGGACATAGACAGCTGGGACTGGGAGTCGGAGGCCAAAAACATCATCATCGACCCGCGCTTCCCGGCGCAGTTTACCTTTATAAACGGCTTCTGGTTCGAGCGCCTGATCTCCTTCATGGACTTTATGGACGCGGCCATGGCCCTGATAGACGAGGACTACACGGACGACATCAAGGAGCTGTTCGGTGCCATGACGGATCTGGCCTGCAAGCTTGTGGACAAGTACTGCACGCTCTGGCCCATGCTGGACGTTATCGAGACCCACGACGACTGGGGCTCTCAGAAGGCTCCGTTCTTCTCGCAGGCGGTTGCTGACGAGCTCTTTGTGCCTTACATGAAGCAGCTGACGGACCGCATACACAGCTGGGGCAGGATCGCTACGCTGCATTCCTGCGGCCACAACGCGGATCGCATCCAGGCTTACATTGACGGCGGTTTTGATTACTGGGGTCCGCAGGAGATGAACGACATCGGCTACCTGTACGATCAGTACGGGGATCAGATAATAATCGGCGTCTTCCCGGAGGAGGACAACCTGGCTCAGCTGTCCGAGGAGGAGCAGCGCGCTGCCGCAAGGCGCATGGTCGACAGGTTCTGCAAGCCGGACAAGCCCGCAATGATGGGTGTGAACGCCACGAAGCGCGCCACCCCGGCCTTCCTGGACGAAGTCTACCGTTACTCCCGCCAGCTCTACCTGGATATGTAATGATTACAGAAACGAGGGACGGTTCTTAATCGTTAATTTAGAAAAAGTTCCCAAAAAGATGATTAAGAACCGTCCCTCGTTTCTGAGTTTTGGATACTATGGATTTTGTTTACAACGATAAGGATACTACGGTAAGGACAACGGAGGGCAGGCTGCGCGGGTTTTACGCGGGCGGTCTGTACCAGTTCCGCGGCATAAAGTACGCAGACGCAAAGCGCTTTGAGGCGCCGCAGCGCGTGCAGCCCTGGGAGGGCATCAAGGACGCCACATCCTACGGCTATTGCTGCACCGGTGCCACCTTCCCCAAGAACCTGCCCACAGACGAGATCAGCATGGGTCACCGCTTCTGGCCGGAATCCGAGCACTGCCAGTACCTCAACATCTGGACGCAGAGCCTGGACCCCAAGGCGGCTAGGCCCGTAATGGTCTGGATCCACGGCGGCGGCTACGAGGAAGGATCAAGCCTGGACCTGGAAGTCTTCGACGGCAGCAGCACGGCCCTTGCGCAGGACGTGGTCTTCGTGTCCCTCAACCACAGGCTCAATGTGTTCGGGCACCTGGACGTGTCCGACTTTGGGCCGCAGTACGCCAACAGCGTCAACGCGGGGCTCGCGGACCTGGTGGCAGCCCTGGAGTGGATCAGGGACAACATCGCGGCCTTCGGCGGAGACCCCGGCAACGTAACGCTTTTCGGCCACAGCGGAGGCGGCGGCAAGATCTCCGCGCTTATGCAGGTGCCGGCGGCGGAAGGGCTCTTCCACAAAGCCATAATCATGAGCGGCATCATCCCGGACGACAACCCGCTGGTAAGGACAGAAGTCCCGGCCCGGGAGCTGGTCCTGGAGATAATGAAGGAGCTCGGCCTTTGCGAGGGCGAATTCGAGTGTTTCCTGCGCTGCCCGGAAGTGCCTCTGGTGCGCGCAACAAGGCGGGCCTGCCAGAACATCACCGCGCGCGGAGGCCAGGTGGGCTGGGGCCCCAGGAAAAACGACTGGTACCTGGGCTTTGCCGGTTATAATCCCGTAACGGAGTTCTCAAAGAAGATCCCGGTGATCAACGGCAACTGCATAACTGAGTTCCAGATGCCCATACCCATAGAAAATACACGCAACTGCAATTCAGTGCAGCGCGAAAACTACGTAAAAACCGTGCTTGGAGAGGAAAAAGGGGCGCAGCTGCTGGACATCTTCCGCAAGGCCTACCCCGGAGTCAACGAGGTCTACGCCCCGCAGACGGACACCTTCTTCCGCCAGGGATCGCTGGCCTACCTGCACGCCAAGGCGGACGCGTCCAGTGCGCCGGTGTGGTCCTACATGGTCACCTACGAGTCCGACTTCCGCGGCGGCACTATGGCTTACCACGGAACCGAGCTGCCCTATGCCTTCCACAACACGGACATGGTGCCATCCACCTTCGCGAGCGGCAAAGAGGAAGCCAAGCGCCTGGAGAAGATATTCTCCGACTGCTTTGCGGCATTCGCACGCACCGGAGACCCCAACATCCCAGAGCTTCCCTACTGGCCGCCCTGTAAAGACGGGCACATAACCAACATGATAATAGACCGCAAATGCGAGGTCAGAACAGACCACGAGGAAGAGCTGCAGGCCTTCCTGCTCGAGGCTCTGCCGCCCGTGCCGCCGGACTTTTTCGGCCCCAAAGACACGGACGAACGCTGGATCTATTGACAATTG
>CADALS010000115.1 GCA_902788795.1 uncultured Eubacteriales bacterium
TCCCTTATGAGCTCCGCGTAGGATCTTATCATGGTAAGAGGCGTGCGCAGATCGTGGGAAACGTTTGCTATAAGGTCCTTTTGCAGGGCATCGGAGGCCTTAAGGTCTGCCGCCGTCTGGTTGAGCGTTGCAGCCAGATCCGTAAGCTCTTTGTAATCTCCGCCCTCAAAGTGGATATCGTAGTTGCCCTTTGCAAGCTCCCTTGCCTTGACCTCCATTGCGGTTATAGGCTTAGCCAGGCGCTTGGATGTGAACCTTGCAACGAATATGCCTATAATAAGCGCTATTCCTGTTACTATAAGCAGCTGGGAGCGCAGTATTCCAACGGCCGGACCCAGAGGCGCAAGGCCTGCTATAGCGTAAACATAGACGGGGTTGCGGTTGCTGCTCTCTACGTATTTTGCGTAAACGCAGCGGTCCATTACCTCCCCGCCGTGGCTTTTAGCTACGAAGCTTACGGTCTTTTCCGGGTCTTCTTTAAGCATCTTCCTGGCCTGGTAGATAAGCTCCCTGGAGTTTATCATGGGCCTTCCCTGGGCAAAGTCCTCGGAGGATATATGGATTGTGCCGTCTGTGGATTCTATCCAGAAGTAAACATCGTTGTCGGTTGCTTTCTGCCCCAGAAAACTCAGAAAGCTGTCATAGGAAAGATCGTCAGAACTTGTGGCATAGTAATTGGCCACGGTATTTACCGCAGCCGCGCAGCGCTTGCTCATGGCAAACTCGTAGTATTTGCCGAGGAACACGGACTGGAATATCCAAAGCAGCGCCATAAGTATAATGGCAAAAATGATAAAAGCAGCTGTGATACGGAATCGCAGCTCTTTTACCCTCCCGCCGGAGCTCTTGTTTTCAGTTTTCTGATCTTTATCAGTCTTCAAACTTGTAGCCTATGCCTCTTACTGTGGTTATTTTGTCCCTGTATTCGCCGAGGCGCCCTCTGAGGTTCTTGATGTGTGTATCTATAGTGCGGTCGTCCCCGAAGAAATCGTAGCCCCAGATATCCTGCAGCATCCTGTCCCTGGAGAGCGCGATGTTCTTGTTCTGCATAAGGTAAGCCAGGATCTCGTACTCCTTAAGGGTGCAGTCCACCTTTATGCCGTCCACTGTTACGGTGCGGGAATCCATATTTACCTCCAGCCCGCCGGACTTGAGCACGGTCTGCTTTGCTGCCTCTGCGCCGTGGCTCTTTCTTGCCAGGACTGCGGCGACCCTTGCCATGAGCTCCTTAAGGCTGAACGGCTTTACGACATAGTCATCGATGCCGAGCTCAAAGCCGAAAAGCTTATCGTACTCTTCTCCCCTGGCTGAGAGCATGATCACAGGAATGTCCTTGTTCTTGCGTATCTCCTTGCAGGCGGAATAACCGTCCAGCTTGGGCATCATGATATCCATGATGATAAGATCGTAATCGTTGTTGAGGCACTTTGCCACGGCCTGCATGCCATCTTCTGCCTCGTCTGTTTCGTATTTATTGAAATGCGCGTATTCGCGTATAGCCTCGCGGATGCCGGCTTCGTCGTCTACTATCAGTATTTTGGCCATTTTTGCTACCTCCATGCTGTTTTGGTGTTATATTTGAGCCTATTTTACGTTTCTATTTTGTGAAATCTGTGAAGATGCCGTGATAGCTTCCGCAAGTGTGCGGACTCCTACCAGTTTTACGCCTTCCGGCTTGGACGGCATCCTGTCCAGGCTCCTTTTGGGCAGGACCACTGTATCGAAGCCCAGCCTTGCGGCCTCTTTTACGAGCTTTTCCGCGGACTGCACAGGGCGCAGATCTCCGGTAAGGCCTATCTCGCCTATTGCAAGCATATTGGCCGGTATCTTTACGCCTTTTTCAGCAGACCATATCGCAAGAGCCGCGGCAAGGTCTGTGCTTGTGCCTTCCGGACGCAGACCTCCGACTATATTTACGTAAATATCCCTGTTTATGAGCGTGATCCCTGCTTTTCTCTCCAGGACTGCTATTATCATGCCAAGGCGCTGGTTGTCCAGGCCGATGCCTGTGCGCCTTGCAAAACCAACGCTTGTAGGCGCTGTAAGGGCCTGTATCTCTATGAGCAGAGGACGGGTGCCTTCGTAAACTGCAGTTGCTATGGAGCCCTCCGCGCTGTCGGAAAGGCCTTCCAGGAAGCTCTCAGAGAGGTTCTCCACCTCCACAAGGCCTTCTTCTCTCATCTCGAAGGCGCCGATCTCCGATGTGGTGCCGAAACGGTTCTTTACCGCGCGCAGTATCCTCAGGTCCTGGCTGCGCTCCCCGTTGAAGGACAGCACAGTATCCACCATGTGCTCCACTATCCTTGGGCCGGCAAGCTCTCCGCTCTTTGTAACGTGGGCAACTATAAAGACCGGTATGTCCATGCCCTTGCCTATGTTCATAAGCAGGCTGCCGCAGGACCTTACCTGGGAGACACTGCCCGGCGCGGACTCGATATCGGAAGTGTACATGGTCTGAATGGAGTCTATGATAAGGAAGACCGGCTGGACCTCCTGCACGGCTTCTATTACCTCGTCCATGTTGGTCTGGGGCAGCAGGAAGAGCTGCGAAAGATCCCCGTGGCAGACCCTGTCGGCGCGCATCTTTATCTGCTCTTCGGATTCCTCGCCGGAAACATAGAGCACCTTTCCGTACTTCTGGGCTATTCTGGACGCTGCCTGGATTATTATGGTGGACTTGCCTATGCCGGGTTCTCCGGATATAAGGGTAAGTGAGCCCTGAACAAGGCCTCCGCCAAGCACTCTGTTGAGCTCCGGGATGCCTGTATCCAGCCTGTTTTTCTGGCCGGATTCCACCTTGTTTATTGCTACGGGGCGGGTCTTTCCGCTTATGGAAACTGCTTTGCCTGTGCGGCGGCGCGGGTCATCTTCTGCCGGCGGCGCTACCTTTTCCTCCACGAATGAGTTCCACGCTCCGCAGGCGCTGCACTGGCCGAGCCACTTTGGGCTCTCGAAGCCGCACTCCTGACAAACGAATACTGTTTTACCTTTTTTGACTGCCATTTTCTGTCCTGTATTCCCTTCTTCCCCTTTGAAGCCGAAGCTCTTTTAATTGTATTTCAAAAGCAAAAAATAATCAATATCAGCGCGGCATTGTCCGTAAAAATAGATTAACATTTGCTCACCTTGTATTGTATAATCTTATCATTCCGGGAGGATGATATGGACACTTCAACGATTATAACCACTTCGCTTCTGGCGGTCATAAAGATGTTCCTGATAGTCTTTGTCGGGATCATTGCGGCAAAGGTAAAGATCATCACCAAGGACAACATGCTGGTCCTGACTAAAATGACGCTGTATGTCTTTACACCTGCGCTGGTGGTGAACAGTTTCATCCAGGAGTTCGACGACGAAAAGCTGCGCGGCATACTGGTGTCGGCGGCTCTTTGCGCTGCGTATTACATAATAGGGGCCATTATCGCAAGCATACTGATCAGCAAAAGCCGCAGCTCCTACCGCACCAAGCGGGCCTGCGTCATCTACCTCAACTGCGGCTACGTTGGCATACCCCTTGCGCAGAGCATTTTCGGCGCGGAGGCCGTGCTCTACATGTCCGTGCACCTGGCTCTGGCTCCGCTGTTCATGTGGACCTACTGCCCTATGCTGCTCTCCGGAAAGTTCGATAAAAAGTCCCTGGTCAAAAACATCGTGAGCCCGCCCATGCTGGCATCCATTATCGGCCTTGTGATATTCATCTTCAGGATACCCATTCCGGAAGTGATCCACACGCCGCTTGCAAGCGTCGGAGGCTGCGCCTCTCCGCTGTCCCTTATAATAGCAGGCGCCATTATAGCGCAGAGCGATATCAAGGCTGCCCTTAAGCAGTTCGACACCTACCTGGTCTGCCTTCTGAGGCTGATCGTTATACCTGCTATAATGATCCCTATCACTTTGCTGTTCAGGCAGTCCTGCCCGCAGCTTGCGCTTTCTGTTAGCATGCTGGCAGCAGTCACTCCAGTGGCTTCCGCCGTGCAGATGGCAGCCCAGCTCTACGAGGGCGACGACCGCTGCGCCGCGCTGATGTTCGCCATATCCACCCTCATTTGCATCATCACCATCCCGCTGATGCTCACCCTCTACTTCCAGTTCTGACAGGCACCGGCGGCGGCACTTAGGGACGGTTCTCAGGTGCCAACTTCATACAACGAAACAGAGGCAGCCTAAGCCGCCTCTGCTTTTATTTTTGTGAAGTTGGCACCTAAGAACCGTCCCTAAGTGCCTAGTTGTTTTCTTCCTCTGCCTTGTGTGCAGCAATTACCTTGTCTGCCAGCATTCCGGGGAGTTCGGAGTAGCGCTCGAAACGCATTGTGAAGCTTCCGCGAGCCTGGGTCATAGCCCTGAGCACTACAGAGTAGTCGAACATCTCGGACTGCGGAACCTCTGCGATCAGCTTCTGCTTGCCGCCGTGCTGAGGCTCAAGACCAAGGATCATGCCGCGGCGCTTGTTCATATCGCCCATAACGTCTCCGGTGTAGTCATCGGGAACAGTGATCTCTACATGCATGATAGGCTCGAGCAGGCAGGGCTTAGCCTCCTGGATACCCTTCTTGAATGCCAGCGCAGCAGCCAGCTTGAAGGACATTTCATCGGAGTCTACAGCGTGGAAGGAACCATAGTGCAGTGTAGCTTTGATGTTCTGGCACTTGCAGCCTGCGAGAGGTCCTTTCTCCATGCACTCGCGGAGTCCCTTTTCAACTGCCGGGATGAACTGCTTAGGTACGCAGCCGCCGACTGTCTCGTCCACGAATTCGAACTCTTCTGTGGAAGGAGCGAACTTGATGTAAACATCACCGTACTGGCCGGAACCGCCGGTCTGCTTCTTGTGCTTACCCTGAACATCGGATGTGCCCTTGATGGTCTCTCTGTAAGCTACCTTCTGGTCTACTGTGTAAACGTCTGCGCCGTATCTGTCCTTGAGCTTCTGGAGCAGTATGCCGGTCTGGATATCTCCCTGGGTACCGAGCAGAGACTGGCGGGTCTCAGCGTTTCTCTCGTAGCTGAAGGAAGGATCTTCTTCTCTGAGCTTGGCGATGCCTGCTGCAACCTTAGCGTCATCGCCCTTAGCCTTGGGCTCGATAGCGGTGAAGAGTGTGGGCTGCGGATATTCAACTCTGGGGAACTTGACCTGAGCGGCCTTATCGCAGAGTGTATCTCCGGTCTGGGTGAACTGGAGCTTAGCCAGTGCAACTATATCTCCGGGCAGTACCTGCGGGCACTCTCCCTGAGTCTTGCCGCGGAGGAAGAACATGGAGCCGAGCTTCTCTTCCTTTTCTGCGGTGGTGTTGTAAACGACCATAGCCGGTGTGAGCTTGCCGCGGATTACCTTTGCAAGAGAGATCTTGCCGAGGAACGGATCTGCGATGGTCTTGAATACGTATACTGCAACGGGGCCGTCGCCGTAGGGGATCTCTTCTCCGTCTACG
>CADALS010000116.1 GCA_902788795.1 uncultured Eubacteriales bacterium
AGGCAGACAGCCGCGTAGTTATGCACTTCCACCCGGCACTGGCTCCGTTCAAGGCAGCTGTTATGCCTCTTACCAAGAAGCAGAACGAGCAGGCTGAAAAGGTCTACGCAGATCTGTCCAAGTATTTCATGGTGGACTACGATGCTTCCGGAAGCATTGGAAAACGCTACAGAAGAGAAGACGAGATAGGCACTCCGTACTGCATCACAGTGGACTTCGACACCGAGGTCGACGGCTGCGTAACAGTCCGCGACCGCGATACCATGGAGCAGCAGAGAGTAAAGATAGAAGACCTCAAGGCCTTCATAGAAAAGAGCCTGGAGTTCTGATAATAACTAAAAATGCAGGGAGAACAGCAGAAATGCTGTTCTCTTTTTTTATCTGAAAAGCAGGGCGCAGCGGCGTTGCAGGCGCAACATAAAGTCTGTGCAGAATTGCCAAAAATTAGCTTGAATGACAGATAAAGAGATGGTAACATTTTGCTGGAAATGAAAAGAAAAACGCTCTACATCTGTCACAAGGATAAGGAATACGCCGGGGCCATGTGCGCAAGGCTCTCGCTTATGATAAACGGAATGGATCTGGCCGCCGTGTGCAATGCAGACGCGCTTTGCGGAGAGGAGATATACGAAATGAAGAATTACATGTCGGCGCCGGCTGCAGCACTGGATATAGCAGAAAAATACAGTCAGGACTGCGCTTTAAAGCACGCGGGGGAGTGCAGACTTATCGGTTTTACCTCCGCGGCAGGCGGATGCGGCACAACAGCTGCAGCGGTAAGCCTTGGGCGGAGCCTTTCGGAGGTGGGCGGCCTTAAGACTTTGTATATAAGCTTTGACGCGCTGTCGGAAAAGTACAGCCCGGCTCAGGAGGGTGCTATGGCATTCATCTACTCTCTTGCCTACGGCAAGGAGGTGGGGCTGCCTCGCTTTATATGCGGGGAGCACGGCCTTTGGAGCCTCGGTACTGAGGGAATAATCAATCCCTGCAGCTTTTTGGACGCTCACGGGGCGTCCTCCATGCTGCAAAAGCTGTCCGGTATGTTTGACAGGATAATAGCGGATATTCCTCTGGACTACGGGGCCGCATTCGAGCTTTTCGATATGTGTGACGATCTTGTAGTCTGCCTCGGCTGGCAGCCGGAAAGGATGGACCTTGGTCAGTCTTTGGCAGACCATCTGCTCAGCATAGGCATAAACGCTGTTGGGTTTGCCCCGGAGTACGATGAGGCCGGTACGGACGATATATACAGCCATTTTGGGGCGGAGGTGAGAGAGCTTGCGAAAAAGCTATCGTGCGGCTGAACTCTCGGTGCTTGGGATCGCGGAAAAAGCAAGGGCCAGGATAAGTCCGTCCGCAACAGATGATGAAGTCGAGGCTATGTGCCGCAGGCTGGTCCTGGAGGAATTCAAAGGTATGTGCGCGCGTGGCGCCTCGGGCCGAAAACAGGTGTTTGCAACGCTTCCTGCAGTGGAAAGGCTGGTGTTCTGCACGCTCAGATGCGAGTTGGAGATACTTCAGGACCTTGCAGACGACAAAGCAGTAACAGAGATCATGGTAAACGGTCCTGCGGATATATTTGTTGAGCGCGGGCATGGCATAGAAAGGGCAGAGCTGAGTTTTGAAACGCCGCGTCAGCTGGAGCAGATAATACAGCGCCTGGCGGCAGGGGTCGGCAGAGAGATGAACGATCTTAACCCTATAGTGGATGCAAGGCTTTCAGATGGATCCCGCTTTAACGCTGTAGCAGCCAACATTGCAATAGGCGGACCCATACTTACTATAAGAAAGTTCAACAAGAGCCGCATGCAGATGGATGATCTGGTAAAGCAGGGCGATATTTCAAAGGAAGCTGCGGAGCTCTTAAAGGCGCTGGTAAGAGCAAGGTACAACATTTTCGTGTGCGGCGGCACAAGTTCCGGTAAGACCACGTTTCTGAACGTGCTTTCGGACTACATACCGCCTGCAGAACGAGTAATAGTTATAGAGGACAGTGCGGAGCTTCAGATACGCGGCCACGAGAACCTTGTGCGCCTGGAGGCAAAGGCTCCGAACGCTCAGGGCAAGGGCGGCATAAGCATAAGAGATCTTATTAAGACCAGCCTCAGGATGCGTCCGGACAGGATAATAGTAGGAGAGGTAAGAGGCGCAGAGGTCGTGGATATGCTTGCTGCCATGAGCACCGGGCACGATGGATCTTTGTCCACTGGGCATTCGAATTCCGCAAGCGGCATGCTTGCAAGGCTTGAGACTATGTTTCTGTCCGGACAGGATTTTCCGCTTGACGCGGTAAGAGGGCAGATAGCCCAGGCTATAGATATATTCGTGCATCTGGCCAGGACGGAGGATGGGCACCGCAGGGTAATGGAGATCTCGGAGGTTAGGGGACTGGATGAAGGCAGGATCGCGCTTGCAAAAATATACGCTTATGTTCCGGGAAAAGGTCTGCAGTCTACCGGAGAAGCTATCAAAAACAGAGAAAAGCTCGAGCTTTGGGGCAAGCCTGCCTGATTATTCGGTCTGCAGGCTCAGCGGAAAGCAAAAGGCCGCTTATTACGGTGCTGCGCTTGGATGCCTTGCTATGCTTGGACTGCTGTTCTACAGGTCTGTTTTTGCGGCTGCTGCGCTGTGCGTATTGGCGCTGCCTTTGGAGCAGGTGTACCGCTCCATGCTTGCTGAAAAGCGCAGGTCTGCCCTTGCGGAAGGCTTTAAAGACGTGCTTTACACCATATCCGGGGCAGCAGCATCCGGAAGGCAGATGCCCTCTGCGCTGGAACTTGCGGCTTCTTCAGCGGCAAACTCTGCCGGAGAGCATAGCGATATCTGCAGGGAGCTTACCCACATATGCACTTGCTACAGGCAGTCGCACGCGGACATTGGGGAGATGCTCAGATCCTTTGGAGAGCGCAGCCATGTGGCAGAGATACGGCAGTTCGCTGCAGCGTATACTACCTGCCAGCTCTGCGGCGGAGACCTGGAGGAGGTCTGCCGCAAAAGCGCCTCGCTCATACTGGACAAGATGAGCCTGGAGGAAGAGGCAAGGTCCCTTATATCGCAGAAAAAGATAGATGTAATACTGCTTACAGCCATGCCTCCCGGAGTGCTGCTGTTTCTGAACCTGGCAAATTACAGCTATGTATCGGTGCTCTACGAGACCGGTATCGGAAGGGTGGTGATGACGCTTTGTCTGCTTTTGATAATATCCGCGCTGCTTTGGGGCGTAAAGATCATAAATATAAAGCTGTAAAGGAAAAAGACTACGCTTTCGGCTGTCCGTGGCTGGTCTATTCCGGAGAGGACCCCAGGTTTGAGGCATCTTTAAGGAAAAAGCGCTATGGTCTTGCTGCCTGCTTGCTTCTTATTGCTGGTGCTGCGCTGTTCCTTCTGCTCTCGGCTTTGTCCAAAGGCGGCATTTCTGTAGAAAAGCTGGAAAGGCTGCAGCAGGAGCGGGATGTCCCCCTAAAGCTCAGCCTTAGTTATAAGGATGTGGCTTTGGAGAAGGATATAAGTATAACAGTGCTTCCGGAGCATATAGGAAAGGACAAGGCGGAAAGCCTGTTTGATGAATGCGAGCAGTGGATCAGAGCTCAGCTGGCAGAGGGCCTGGAATTCCCGGAGCAGGCACCTAACGGAGTGCTTATAAGCTGGGAAACAGACGACCTCAGCTATATCGGAGCGCAGGGTCCGACCCTGTTTACACTGATAGCCCAGCTTGGCGCGGGTGAATACAGCAGGCTGTGCGAGTTTTCCGTAAGGGTGGACCCAGGCGCAGAAGACTACCTAAACAGTCTGGACAAGCTGGCCGCAGATACAGCGGAAGATCTGAGCGGAAAAGATAACGGACCTGCGCTGGCTTTGCCGACCTTGCTGGACGGTGTAAAGCTGAACTGGAGCCTGCCTTCAGACCCGCTTCCCGGGCTGGTGCTTCTTGCCAGCGGTTTTGCAGCGGTGTTCGTGTGGTTCAAAAGGGATGATAGCGCAAAGAAAAAGATGGAAAGGCGCAGAAAAGCATTTGAGCTTCAGATCCCGGATATGAGCCTGCAGATGATACTGCTGCTTAACGCAGGGCTGGTAGTGGAGAGCGCTTTTGCCGAGCTTCTTAGCCGTGGATCTGCGGATGACGGTCCGCTTTACACGATATTCAGGGATCTTAAGGCGCTTTCCCGGGCAAAAAATACGTCTTTTGTAACTGAGCTTTACTGCTATGCAAGAAAGGCGGCCTCTGCAGACCTTATGAGGTTTGCAACACTTGTTTACGAGCATGCGGGCAGAGGGTCTTCGCTTGCGGATAAGCTGGAGCGCGAAAGAGAGATGCAAAGCTCCGCAAAGATGTCTGCGGCAAGGGCAAAGGTAAGGCAGGCAGAGACCAGGCTTTGCTTTCCGCTTATACTGCTGCTTATAGCTTTGATAATTATAACGGCATTGCCGTCTTTTATGAGTATGTAGAAAGGAGAACAAAATGAGATCATTACTTAACAGGTTCTGGATAGGCATGCTCTGCGACCGCAGAGGAATGGAGCTGGTGCAGGTAGCTATACTCATAGCAATAGCCATAGCTGTGGGCCTGCTGTTCAACAAACAGCTCACTTCGTTTGTGAACGGTGTGTTCAAGAGCCTTCTTAATGCGAAGTTTTAGGGCCAGCGCGCAGGTAGAGGCTGCGCTCATCATCCCACTGGTGATACTTATAATTGCAGGGATGGTGAAGCTTGGCACTGATCTTTACGCAAGGACGGCAGAAAGCAGCGCGGTAAACGCCGAATACGCAGAGGAACTGGCAAATGGCGGCAGCATACCCGCAGAAGCGATACTCAGAGGAAGATGGCACATAGAGTAAAGGGCTTTACAACTGTATATCTTATGATGATACTTCTGACTCTTGTAACATCTGTAGTCATGATAATTAACGCAGCCTGCGGTCATGCCGCAAGGAGCATAGTCGAGACTGTGTGCGCAACGGCCGGAAGATCGGTGCTTTCCGAGTATCAGAAGGATCTGTACAAAAGGTACGGGGTCTTTGCTGTAAGAGGAGATGATGCCTTGCTGGGAAGGCTCGCTTCGTTTTATATAAACGGCTCCCTTATTACAGTAAAGGCCGCGGTGCAGCCTATAGCTATAAGGGTCAGCTGCTCCTGCGAGGCTCATCCGGCACTGGAGGCAGCGGCTTTCGGAAAGCAGATCAGAAGGCTTGCTCCGGGGGCCGCTGTTACAAAAGGGCGCGTTCTTGAGTACTTTATGGAGCTTTCAAAAAAGTCCGGTGCAGACCCTTCCGTGCTTCCATCGGAAGACGGCCCTGCAGACCAGGACATTGCAAAAAAGGCAGAAAAGGAGCTTGAAGCAGCCAAGACAGATGCTCTCAGTAAGATCAATGCCATTAAGGTAAGTGATTATGAAGAGCCTGAGAAGACCGCAG
>CADALS010000117.1 GCA_902788795.1 uncultured Eubacteriales bacterium
CCAGTTTCCTGTGCTGATCGAATGAGATGCATAGGTGAGCTCCTTGTCCAGTGCCTCGACTGGCAGTGTGAAGGTATCATTCTCCCCGTCTGCCTTTACCAATGCAGGGATCAGATCCTTGGCCTCTGCTGTCTTTGCCGCCTCAGCGGTTCCCACATACATCTCGGATACCTTTCCGGTCCCGTTGTATGTGATGACGGCTGTCATCTTGCCATCTTTTACGATAAGCTTTGCAGGCGCGGTGTTAGTTGCCTTGTCCTGATCCTTGATGGCAAACATGTACATCTTGCTCTTGTCGAGCGTGATCTTGTATGTTCCGTCTTCTATCTTTGCCGGTTCTTCCGGAGTATCAGGTTCGTCCGGTGTTACCGGTGTCTCCGGCTGGGTGGGCTGTACAGGCTGAGTGTTTCCGCCTGCCGGCTTGTGCTGGTTCCTGCCGTCGTCTGTGCGGCCGCCTACATACTTTAGCGAGCCCTCAACGAAGGTCATTACATAATCGATCTCGTGAGGCGTGCTCATAGTGGTGGTATCGCCAATAACAGGAAGCGAACCGCTGAGAGAAGTTACCGGGAACTTGAACTGGGCATTGCCGGAGGTGCTTACAGGATAGTACTTGATGCCCTTGACCTTCATGTAGTCGTAGTTGGGGCTGGTCCAGCTTACGAGAAGCGTGTACTTGCCGTTATTCACGAACACAGTAGCTGGGGAAACGAGCCTTGCCTTGCCGGTGCCGCCGGTGAATGTAAACTCTATGGTGTATTCGCCGTCTGCTATCTTGCCGGACTGATCGTCCTGCTTCTGCTCGTCTTCCTTGCCCTCTTCACCTGCGTCTTCCTTAAAAGCGTCCTTAGGCAGTGTGGAAGCATCAGCCATTATGGTGCGGTCGAACCACTTGCCGTACTCGTCCGCGTAAGCCGCGCACTCAACTACCTCGTTGAGGCTCTCAACAGGAAGCCTGAACGTTGTGGTGCCGTCCGCGTTCTGCTCTCCGATTATGGGATCTGCTGCAGAAGCCGCGTCCTTGGCACTACCCATAAACATCTTGCTGTACGCAGTGCCCTCAACATCTATTACAAGCTGCAGAGCGTTGCCCACGACCATAAGCTTGCTGCTCTTGATCTTGAACTGCTCCGAGCCGGACTGCACTGTGATATCGTACTTGCCCTCCTTGAGCTTTTCCGCGTCCACAGGCTCCAACCCCTTGACATCGATATCAATGAGCTTTGCCATCTCTTCCTCGCTGATGGCAGGACCAGGCTGAACATTGTTGGAGTTGTTGCCCGGAACATCGTTTGCTGTGTTGTTATTTGCCTTCCTTCCGCAGCCCGAAAGCATTGAAAGTACCAGCACTATACACATAAGCAGCGATACTACCTTCTTTGTTTTCATGTAAGGACCTCCTCCTTTTGAAAACCGTAAACTAAATTAAAAGACCTTTTGCCGCAAGGCAAAAGGCCGCATGATCAACAGACCGTACGCATAGAGCCAATTCCTCGTGGCCTGCGCCAATAAAAGGCGCTGATGCTTTGGCCAAGGCAGGTCTCCTGACTTGCGCATCTTTGCCCTCCGCTGCCTTCCCGGCCCAAAGGCCAGTGACGTTTAAAGCGGCAGGCTCCGCGCTTACAGTGACGGGATCGTACAGGACTTGCACCTGTTTCCCTATTATCTCCCTTTAGGGGAGCACCTTGGCTGACGATTATTATATCATTTTAATTAAATACCGGTCAAGCCTTTGAGGCCCGGCCGGTTTGTGAAATCTGCAAAACTTAAGGCTCTGTTATTGTCCGATATACTCAAACGCCAGCATGGTAAGATCGTCGAACTGTTCCGCGCTGCCAACAAATGCTGCAACGGATTCGCCGACGCTTAGTATGGTGCCCTCCGGATCCAGATCCGGGGCTGCATTGAGCGCTTCGACTATGCGGTCCGTGCCGTACATAGCGCCGTCCACCGCTGTGGCTTCCGGAAGTCCGTCGGAATACACGAAGAGCTTGGAGCCAGGCTCAAGATCCATCTCGTACTGGCTGTACTTTATGCCTTCCATGCCGCCTATTACAAAGCCGTGCTTATCCTTGAGCAGTTCGTACTTGCCGGACGGCCTCTTTATGACCGGATACTCGTGGCCCGCGTTGGCAGCCGTAAGGTGGCCTGTGGAGAGCTCCAGTATGCCCAGCCACACGGTGACGAACATCTCCGCGTGGTTGTTTGAGCAGATGGCTGCATTCGTATCCGTAAGGATCTGGGCTGGCGTTTTGCCGCTCATAGCGTTGTTTGAAATAACTATTTTGGATGCCATCATAAACAGCGATGCCGGTATGCCCTTGCCGGAAACGTCTGCTATTACAAGGCATAGATGGTCTTCGTCTATAAGGAAGAAATCGTAGAAGTCCCCTCCTACCTCCCTGGCCGGGTCCATAAGAGCGTAGACTTTAAAGTCAGCTCTGTCCGGGAAAGCCGGGAAGTGGTTTGGAAGCATGGATTCCTGTATGCGGGCGGCAAGCTCCAGCTCTGCTCCCATGCGCTCCTTTTCCGCAGCATTGGTCTTTATGCGCTGCATGTAGTCGTCCATTTCCGTGGCAAGACCGGAAAAATCCTCCGAAAGCTGGCCTATCTCGTTGCGTGGGCGAACCTGGGCAAGCGCCTCCCTTACCGGAGCACTTTCCTTCTTTTCCTTGTAGCTGTGTATGCTTGCCAGGACCTTCTTCAGAGGCTTCAGCACTATTGTGCTTATGATAGCAAGTATCATAAGGGAAAGCACCAGCTGCAGCAGCATGGCCAAGCCCGCCTGCCTCCAGGTCTGGGCCAATATGCCTGCCTTAAGCGCTGAATAATCGTAGGTGGTGCCGACTATTATATGACTGCCTGCAACTTTGCCGTAATACGAGTAATAATCCACGTAGCTGCCGGCGTCTGCCAGGTGGGCGGAGTTTTCGCAGGCGTAGCGCATGTTCTCCTGCTGGCTGCTTGCAACGCTTACGGTAACACCGAGGGTGTATACCTGTTCGTATTCCTTGCCGCGCACAGCACCCGGGTCTGCCGCGCTGAAGAGGAAGAACTGCGTGTCAAAAGCGTCGTCTGTTGCCACACAGAACAAAAAGTCCATACCATATGCAGCTTTTATCTGGTTTATTCGGGTTATGAGCCAGGAATAGCAGACCTCCGCAAAGAGCTTCTGGTCCTCTTCGTTGAAAGCCCTTACCTGCGGAGCTGTTGCGTACTTTATCTGTATGTCCGGGTGGCGCTCCACCAGCTTCCATACTTTATGCTCTGTTAAAGTGCCGCTGCTGTAGTCCACATCGTATTCTATATCCATGGTATCTGCATGGTCTCTCCAGTATTCTATGAGCCACTCAGATG
This sequence comes from uncultured Eubacteriales bacterium, assembly GCA_902788795.1. Classification (GTDB taxonomy): domain Bacteria; phylum Bacillota; class Clostridia; order Peptostreptococcales; family Anaerovoracaceae; genus RUG13409. Next base: position 3,358 of record CADALS010000117.1, read on the forward strand.
CCGGATATTCCCGCAGTGCCTGACGCACCTCTTCCGACACGTTTTCGGATATTGATTCTGTCTGAGTCCTGATGGTGCGGTCTGCAACTGCCCGCTGAGAAAAATACGTTAAAAGACCCGTGATCAGTACGCCAAGGGCAAACAAGAAAGCTATCTGTTTTATCAGACCGGTCTTTTTTCTTGTCGTATCCATACTTTGAAGAGACTGTAAAAAAAGCAGGCTTTATGAAAAAGCCTGCGTACCTTATGGTGGTCTGTGAGGGACTCGAACCCGCGGCATCATGGTTGTGACCCATGCGCTCTACCAGCTGAGCTAACAGACCAGAGCAGATGCGCAAGGCATCCGTACAATCAGTTATTATAACAGCATCGCAGAGCGTTTTCAAGAGAATAATTAAGATGAAGCGGCATAGAGGAGCGCCTCTACGCCGCGTATTTAAGCGCCTGGAGCGTGTTTTCTGTTACAAGCTCCTGCATTTCGGGATCGAATACGATCATATCCCGTATGCACGGAAGGTCCATCTCCTCAAATAGAAAGACGCCGCGCTCCATGACCCTGTAGAAATTGGTCTGCCAAATGCCTTTGGGGCTGAGCCTGGGCTTGTTCGGCCTGTCCTCCCCTGCGCGCTCAGGCTTTCTGCGCAGCCGGCTTTCAGGGATGCTTCCGTAGCTGCAGTATATGGCCTTTGCCTTAAGGTCCACAACTACCGGAAACTCGGATATATCCTCAAGTTCCCTGAGGTTCTCCTGGGTGTTGGGGATAAGCTCGGGCTCCAGCACGTAGTTGAAATCCACGGCTCCGTAGCGGAGAATGCGGTATTCCGCCACGCTTTTGCAGTCCCTGTAGGCAGCTGCAATTGCGACTGCTTCTATAAGCAGATGGTGCTCTTCCCAGTTCCGGCAGTAGCTGATGCCGGCGATCTCGTCTCCGAAACGGACGGATATGGTTGGTCTGAATGACATGCTGTCCTCCTTTTAAATACTGCCGGGAGTCCTGGCTTCCTGCCGGCCCGGCCTTTTGCTATAACGGCTGTATTCAGTTTTCAAGGTGCGAAAGGCCTTGCCTTTTTCCGAAAACTTTACGGGCAGCAAAAAAGCCCATACCACAAAAACATGTGTTTTCGGTATGAGCTAATGTCTATTCAGTTGCAGGCGTATTATAGCACCCTGCGCGCACCCGCGCAAGCGTTTATTTGCGCGTTTATATTAAGTTTTTAAGGACAGCTATTCGCTGAAGTTGCCAACGCCTTCTTCTATCTGCTCGGCAGCTTCTTCGAGTTTTTCCTCTATGATATCATCTGCCTTGGCTGCTGCCTTTTCAGCAAGCTTTGCGCCGTCTTCTACTGCCTTTTCTGCAGCCTTTTTAACTTCTTCTGCTTCCTCTTCAGCAAGCTTTTTTACATCATCGATCATTCTGCTTTACCTTCCTTTACCTCTTCAGCTGCGACTTCTTCTGCTTTGCCTTCTACGGCATCTGCGATCTCTTCTGCTTTGCCTTCTACAGTATCTTTGATATCCTCTGCAGCTTCTTTTACCTCTTCGGCCTTGTTTTCCACTGCATCAGCTATCTCTTCTGCCTTGTTTTCTGCGGCGTCCTTGATGTCCTCTGCAGCTTCTTTTACCTCTTCGGCCCTGTCTTCAACTACATCCGCAACTTCTTCGGCAGCGTCGTCAGCATCGCCTGCCATCTCTTTTGCAAGCTCTGCAGCGGCCTCGTCCTTTAAAGCCTGGTTCTTTTTATTCATCCTGATACGCACGATGGATCCGATTATTGCACCAACGAGTGCAAACAGCAGCATCAACACGTAGGATCCTGCAGCCTGGATAAAGTAAGTCTGCTCTACAGGAACGAATGTGGACAGCTCCGCGCCGAGCCCAAACGCCGGCTGGAAGAAATACCAGGAGAAATCCCCAACGATATTATCCATAAAGTCCTTGAATATCAGCAGCTGGAAAGCCACAAACACCAGGTTCGCAAAGCCGAAAAAGTTGAGATTAGCCATTACCTTCAGCG
>CADALS010000118.1 GCA_902788795.1 uncultured Eubacteriales bacterium
AACATGAGTTATGAGGCTCTCCGGCTTGCCCAGCGCCTGGCATATGAGCTTAACTATGTCTATGTTGCGCATCTCGTTGTGGCCGCCGACGTTGTAGACCTCGCCTACCCTGCCGTTGTGGATTATGAGGTCTATAGCCCTGCAGTGGTCCTCCACGTAGAGCCAGTCGCGCACGTTAAGGCCTTCTCCGTAGACCGGGAGCGGTTTGTCGTTGAGGCAGTTTGCTATCATCAGCGGTATGAGCTTTTCCGGGAAATGATAAGGTCCGTAGTTGTTGCTGCAGCGGCTGATGGTAACAGGCAGTCCGAAGGTCCTGTTGTAGGCCATTACCAGAAGGTCTGCTCCGGCCTTGGAGGAGCTGTAGGGGCTGCTGGTGTGGATTGGAGTCTCCTCGGTAAAGAAGAGGTCCGGCCTGTCTAAAGGCAGGTCTCCGTAGACCTCGTCCGTGGATACCTGATGGTAGCGCTTGATGCCGTACTTGCGGCAGGCATCCATCAGCACGGAGGTGCCTATGATATTGGTCTGAAGGAAGATGCTCGGATCTTCTATGCTGCGGTCCACGTGGCTCTCTGCGGCAAAGTTTACGACGATGTCCGGATGCTCTTCCTCAAAGAGCTTGTAGACGCCTTCGCGGTCGCAGATGTCCAGCTTTACGAAGCGGAACCTGGCGGCCCATTCCTTGTTGTACTTGGGGGAAGTCTCGTCCAGAACGCATGCGAGCGTAGAGAGGTTTCCTGCGTAGGTGAGCTTGTCCAGGCAGACTATGCGGTAGTCCGGATGGCTGCCCAGCATGTGGAATATAAAGTTGCTTCCTATGAATCCGGCTCCGCCGGTAACGATTATAGTCATTTCTGTACCCTTCCTAGTATCTTACTTTGCCTTCTGCAACAGCCTTGAGGTGAGCGCCGTAGGGGCTCTTTCCGTAGCGTGCCGCGGACTCCAGCAGCTTTTCCTTATCTATCCATTCGTTGATGAAGGCTATCTCTTCCGGAGCGGAGATGGTTATGCCCTGGCGCTTTTCGACCATGCGCACAAAGTCCGCCGCGTCCACGAGGCTTTCCATTGTGCCTGTATCCAGCCATGCAAAGCCTCTGCCAAGAAGCTGGACGTCCAGAAGATCGTCCTTCAGGTACATCTCGTTGAGAGTGGTTATCTCCAGCTCTCCTCTTGCGGAGGGCTTTACCTGCCATGCCCTTGCACTTACGCCCTTAGGATAGAAGTACAGGCCGGTAACTGCGTAGTTGCTCTTGGGCTGCTTTGGCTTTTCCTCTATGCTTGTGGCCTTGCCGTTCTCGTCGAAAGCTACGACTCCGAAGCGCTCCGGATCCTGCACGTAGTAGCCGAAGACTGTAGCTCTGCCCTTCTGCTCCGCGTCCTCAACAGCGGCTCTCAGCAGGCGCCTGAAACCATTGCCGTAGAAGATGTTGTCGCCAAGCACCATGGCGCAGGCTTCGCCTGCTATGAACTCCTCGCCGAGCATGAATGCCTGAGCCAGCCCGTCCGGAGAGGGCTGCACCTTGTAGCTGAGCGAGATGCCGAACTGGCTGCCGTCGCCCAGAAGGTGCTCAAAGCGCGGAGTGTCATCCGGCGTGCTGATTATGAGTATATCTCTGATCCCTGCCAGCATCAGCGTGGACAGCGGATAGTATATCATTGGTTTGTCGTAGACCGGCAGCAGCTGCTTGCTTGTTACCATTGTAAGTGGGTAGAGTCTTGTACCGGCTCCGCCGGCTAAAATAATGCCTTTCATTTTTCACCTCAAAACGTCTTGCAGAACTTGCGCTTATACTACTTCCTGGTTATTTATCCTGCAGTTATACACCGCGGCTTCCGTTACTAGCAGCAGCGAAAGACCAAGCGGCGAAATAAGGAACGGGTTTGTGATGCTCGTGACTGCCACGCCGGCATACGCCGCAATGATCAGTGTCGTGAGCGTATAGAACTTGTTTTCCGGCAGCTCCTTTGGCCTGAACACCCTGTGCATAAAGGCTTTCCGCAGGAACACCAGGAACGCCAGTGTAAAGAACACAGTGCCCACAGCGCCGAGCTTCATCATAACATCCAAGTAGGTATACTCTACAGCGGATTCCTCCCTGACGCCTACCAGGTAAGCTCCGATTCCTCTTCCGAAGATCGGATACTGCCTGATATATTCTTTCTCGGCTTTTACTGTGCGCTCCCTAATATCCTGGGAAGCAACATCTCCGGGGCTGTATTTTCCGCCGTGCTCCGAACCGCTGCTCTGCTCTACTGTAATAACTATCCTGTTGTAGAACTCCTTAGGAACGTTAGGCGCGCCCTCGTTGATCCACGAAAGCCCGGTTATTACCGCAGCTACCAGCAAGGAACATACCGCTATCTTAAAGCACTTTCCGAATATCTTCGGCTGCCAGATAAGAACGAAAATAACAGATGCTCCAAGACCAAGCCAGAAGCCTCTTGTGTACGATACTATCCAGGCGTATACCAATATGCCTTCGCAGATTATAAGGAATACCTTTTTCTTGAGCCCTTCCGCGTGCCAGACCTTCCAGATGCCAAGCATTATAGCTACCTGGGAGTAGATGCCGGATCTGAAATACACCCTGAAAGTGCCTGTCTGCAGCATAGCGAAACCGCCTATCTGACGGTCAGCCATGAACGCTCCGAAATCGAGAGCGATAGGCACCACATAGTGCATTACAAGGAACTGCAGCGCAGTAATGATAACAGCAAGGACCACGGAAGAGTAGAAGATAACATCTACCAGCTTCAGGATCTTTTCCCTGCTGTCCACAACGCAGAGCATGCCGGGAACAAGCGCCAATGTAAGGCAGCTTGTTATATCAGATCTGATATGCCCTACCGGACTGTTGTTCAGATAACCATACACAGACCAAATGACAAGAACTGCGCCAAACAGGATAGTCAGCCAGACGAACGGCTCTTTGATCAGCCTTTTTCTGTTGATCCACACCAAGGGCAGGCTTGTTATAAACGCGCCTGCAAACACTAACATTCTGTAGCTTACGTAGCCAAAATCTATAAGTCTGCCGCCGCCGGTAATGCAGCAGTCTATCATGAACAATATGATAAAGATCCACGCTGCCTTTTTAAGACCGGACAGGGTCTTGGACTCTGATACTACCTTGTCGCTTACACTTCTGTAATTTGCATCCGCAAGGACCTCTTTTTCGCAATAGTCCATGCGTCTTAGATCTAATTTTTTTATAAACCCATTATTCGAAACTTTCATCGGGCCTTCCTGAACTCTTCGTTAAGACTAATTTTTATTATACAACAGGCAGAGACTTAATTCAAACACCAGAGCGCCTTCCAAGGATCGCGTCTATCTTTGTGCTGTCTCCCCAAACGGCTTTGGAATCATAGGGTCTGTCCGGAAAAGCGCCGTATTTGAGGCTTATGCTGTAGCCGTTCTCTTTTATAAAGCGCTCTACTCTGTCCGCAAGCTTTTCCGGATGTCCGGAGCAGATATTTATGATGCCCAGGACCTCTTCCTGTTCCACCGCGCAGGCGACCCGCCTGCAGAATTCATCGTAATCTATAAAATCGAACTGGTTCTGGCCCATGGTAAAGGGGAATTCCTTCTTACCTTCCTGCTCTGCCAGAGTCAGCTTTGAAAAGACAGAGGAGCCGTACTTGCTGTTTCCGACTATGTAAAAGCCTCTGAGCCACTGGAATCCGATGTTTTCCTTGCTGCAAAGCATCTGAGCAAGGCCGCGCAGCGCGTTCTTGCTTATTCCGTAAGGGGTTACAGGATTGCAGGGCGTATCCTCTTTGATGCTTCCCTCAAAGAATCCAACCTCGTGCATGGAGCCCATAACAGCTATCCTTTTGACGCCGGAGCCTGCCATTTTCTTAAGAAATGCATAGTGCAGCGGCAGGTCCTGTATGTGTGCATCCGAATAGTGGACAAAACCGTCCCTCCACGCCAGGTGCAGCAGAACATCCGGCTTTCCGAAATAGGTGAATGGATCTTCCAAAGAGAATAGATCGCAAGCCACAGCCGCTGCCCTTTTATCTATGTTTTCTGCGCTTCTGTCTGCAGCAACAACTTCTGTGCCGTCCGCCAGCAGAGCCTTTACTATGCCCTGCCCCAGGTATCCGTTAGCGCCTGTTACCAGTACTTTCATGTGTCACCTTGTATCTATCGATCAGCTTGCCCGGATCATTGTCCAAGCGAATCTCTTATTGCCTCAAGATAGGCATATTTATTGTGTTCATCCGGCTCCAGATAGCCGCCCTCCGCCCATTCGTTCCAGGCAAAGATGAAGATCATATCCTTCTTGTAATTCTTCTTGGCATTCTCTATCTGAAGCTTAAGGTATTTACCGAATTTTTCGGGGGTGGAGCCAAGGCACACAGTTCCTCTGCTGCCCCTGCGGGGCGTGTTATCCCAGCCCACGAACATGCCGGGTATGGCTTTTTCGCTGTCCGGCCTTCTGTTTACTATCTCCTTGCAAAGCTCATCATAATCCTCAAAGTGAAGCCCGCTTCTTGTGAGCCTTGCAGAGATATTGGTGCCGGCCTTTTCGTCTATCTTGTAAACTATCTTTCTGATAAAGGTCCTGGCCTTGAATGCCAGCTTAGCGCCTTTATCAGTCTGGTTATTCCTCAGATCGTACCTTGCATACGATGGCTGATACTCTATATTGTATTTGAAACGGCTCTCGTCTCTGCCTTCAAGTATGTGGAAAGACTGCTGCTGGTAGGCAAATACCATGCCGTCGAACCCGTTCTCCTTAGCAAGAGCGTCCCAGCAGTCCAGCATCTCATTAAGACAAGGGATTATCTCCGGCCTGTAGATAACAAAGAACGGTTTGTTGTCCTCCAGTATGTAGTTCTTATCTTTGAAGAACGGCAGAAGGTATTCGAAATGCCTGCGCCATTCATCCTCTTTACCGTAGGTCTGCTGGATGAGGGTCTTAACATCTCCGTCTGCCTTCCACGCATTGGTCCAGTTCTCGTTGGCCCAGCAGATGCAGTAAGGGATATTTAGAGACTCGTCCTTAAGCATGTTCTCCATTGGCTTTTGGAGAAGCATGTGGCCGTCGAACCAGTAGTGGTAGAAGCAGAATCCGTAAACACCGTACTTTTTGGCAAGGTCTATCTGCCAGCGCATGGTGTTGTTGTCCAGAAGGTCGTAGTAGTTAGATCCGAGCGGAACTATCGGCTGCTTATGGCCTTCGAACAAGGGCTTTGCAGCCTTTACATTAGTCCATTCGGTAAAGCCCTTGCCCCACCATTCGTTGTTTTCCGGGATCTCATGAAATTGCGGCAGATAAAATGCTATGATCTTCATTACTTCTTTTCCGTATCTCTTAATGAAAACAGTTTGTCCCACTCAGCTGCTATAGCGTTGTTGTCCCAGCCTTTTGCGGAGCTCTTCGGGGCCGCTTATGTATTCCTGAAGCCTCTTTGCGAAGCCTTCTTTATCGTTGTTTTCTACCAGGTATCCGTTCACTCCGTCTGCAACTATGTCCTGGGGGCCGCTTGGGCAGTCATAGGATATGCAGGGGATCCCAAAGGCCATGGCTTCCAGCAAGACCATGCCAAAGCCCTCCATCCAGGAAGAGAAAAGAAACAGCGATGCCTGCCTGTAAACGTCCGCTATGGCAGTAGTGGGGCCTTTGAGCTCCACGCTGTCCTCCGCGCCAAGCTCTGATATGAGCCTTCTGAGGTTTTCTTCTTCCTCGCCTTTTCCTACAATCCAGAGCTTCCAGCCGTTCCGGTCCTTAAGGCTGCTCCATATCCTTATAAGGTCTGCCTGCCTTTTATCTGCTGTGTAACGGCCTACGTTCAGGGCTATTTTGGTGTCCAGGGCGTTCTTTTCTCCTGCAGGGAAGGTGAACAGGTGCGGGATGTACATGGTCCTGCAGCCCCAGCCTTCGTACACAGCGCAGTCCGTCTTGTTTGGCACTGATATGCATGCTGCCTTTGGATATACGAACCTCTTGATCGCTTTATACACTCTGTTTACAGCAAACGCAGATGCGTGTTCGCTTACTACCAGTTTGCCGCGCCAACTGGGGTCTGCCATGTAAACTTCCAGCGCATTCAGCGATGTCGTTGTGTATATGTAATCGTAATCGTGTTCCTTAAGGAAGCGCTTCAGCTTGCTGTGGCTTTTGACAGCATTCCCATAAACAGCTCTGATGCGCTGCGAGCGGTCCTTCATATCAAGCGCCAGGGGCTCATTCAAAGAAGCTCTTTTTACTCGATCCGGTATCTCGTAAAAGGAGTCGTTCGCATCATCCTTTACGAGCAGTGTCAGCTCGTATTTGTCCTTCCATACTGCGAGCAGGTTGGACACGACCCTTTCGATCCCACCGGGCGCGGACATACTGTTGATAAAAACTATTATCTTCTTCATTTATGCCCTTGCCTCTTCTTGTTGATGCCTGTAATACATATCCTTCTGAGATACTTGGCCCAGTAGTAAGCCCTCAGGAAGGCATAGAACGAAGCGGATATCTCTTTCTTTTTGTAAAGATCTCGCAGGTTACGTACGCTTCCGTCGTACATACCTTTAAGGTTGGCCGAAAGCCCGCTGACGCCGAAAGACACCTTGCTTCCGCCTGCTATCTCCAAAGACTCCGCAACGTAATACAGCGGATACTTCAGAGCTATGCGGTTCCACAGCTCTGCATCCTCTGAATAGCGCATCTGCTCGTTATAATACCCTACTGTATCGAAAACATCCCGGCGTATAAGCGCTGTGGATGTGTGAGGCCAGGTCTTTATAAGCAGCTGCTTAAGGTCCAGCTTGTACAGGTGGTCGTTTACCTTGGTGCCGTAGCGGAGATCTTCCTTGTTGCGGTTGCTGCCTATAAACACAATGTCTTTGTTGTTTTCTATCTCAGCCCACTGCTTTTCCAGCTTTTCGGGAAGCCATACATCATCGGAATCAAGTAGCGCTATCCATTTGCCTTTTGCGGCGCGTATACCTGCATTTCTGGCAGTAGAAACTCCTCCGTTTTCCTTGGAAATGAGCTTGACTCTTGTATCCTTGGAATACAGCTTTTCCACCAGTTCCGCTGTGTTATCCTTAGAACCGTCGTTAACGACAAGTATCTCTTCCACAAGGTCCACGCGGGTCTGGGAAAGCACGGAATCTATGCTTTCTCCGATCGTTGATGCACAGTTGTAAGCAGGGATGACTACACTTATCATTACTCTGTTCTTTCCCACTTTCCGGTATTCGGATCGTAGCGCTTGACTATGCGGGCCGGGGCTCCGACTATAACGCAATAGTCCGGGAAAGTCCCGCGGACCACTGAATTCGCACCGACTACGCACTGCTTGCCAAGCACAGTACCAGCCTGTATGCATGCGCCGAAACCGATAAAGCAATTCTCACCTATAGAAGTAGTTTTAACTATGCGCTTCTGGTCCATTATATGCACGCCTATCTCCTGATAGTCGTGGTCGAGATTTGTTATGAAGCTGTTGCCAAGTATGGTCGTGTTCTCCCCTATCGTAAGAGGCTCTCCGTCCGCGGTGATATGGACATTCTGGCCAATGGCAGTATTATTGCCTATAACTATAGATCCGTTATTCGCAGTCTCCATACGGATACCTGGCTGTATCCTTACTCTGTCGCCCACAAAGATATTCCTGCGGCCGAGAATAGACACGGGTCTCCCTATATAGGAAACATTCCCGAACCTGCCGAAACAGGTCTTATACAATATGCCTCTGGCTGCCCAGAACAGTTTTCTGATAGTCATAGAACGCTCCTGCTATACTTCCAAGCCGAACACTTCTTTAGCCCAGTACTGGGCGGAATACTTTCTGTAGATCTCGTCGGGGATCTGCAGATAATCGCTGAGTATCATGTCCTTGTTCAGCTTACGGTCATTCCTGTCTAATACGATCTGATCTTCGGGCCTGTAAAAATCGTACTCACGCACGTGCGTGTTGGTGGTGGCCAGCTTTCTGCCGAGCCCCAGCATTTCTATGGTGCGCATGGTAAGGCCTGTCTGCCCCGGGTGATTGATATCTATTACGCACCTGGTCTTGGCGGATATCTCCGCGACCTCGTCTTTTCCAATGGATGAGGTGTGGATGTATTTCTTATCCCACCTTCTTAAGTACTTATCCGTAAGCATCCTTAAGGTGTACAGGAGCTTTCCGGGGATGAACAGGTAGAAATAGTAGCTAAGGCCCTGTTCATCGCAGAAATCCTTAACGGCAAGGAGTATCTTTGCTCTGTCGCTGTGTACGGTCCCTATGAAGCTTACGTCGTATTCGTATTCCGGCGCTGCTGTTTCCGCGCTGAAATCCGGTGAGAAAAAGAGCGGGCGGAAAGTCATGCCGTACTGCTTTGCATCGCCTGAATCGAAGGTGTACATGTAGTCGAACTGGTCCAGTATGCCTTCTATCCGCTTGTTTTTTACAGAGTCCCACATGTAAAGGATAAATGTGCTGCCTGTAAATTTGCTTCTGAGTATCTGCAGAGCTTCCCTTGTTACGGCCTCCGGACTTACGAACAGTATGTAATCCGGGTCAAATTCCTTCTCTTTTTCCGCAACAGCGCTGTAGAAGGCCTTTGTGCGGCCGTTCATAAGGAACCTTGCTTTGCGGATCAGGATCTTCTGCAGCGAGGAAGGATCGTTTCTCTCATCGTAAAGATGCACCTGCGCACCAAGCTCCTCTATAGTGTTCTTTATCTGGATGTGATAATTGAACAGCACAGAGGTGAATAAAAGAACTTTTTTCCCTTTAAGATCCTTCAAACTGCTGATCCTTTCCTGCTACATTGCTGAAGTTTTGCCTTCTTCTATGCCTTCTGTGCTTTCCGGCATGAAGAGTATCTTTACTGTGGCGAATATTATGCTTATGTCCTCGAAAACGCTTGCGTTAGCTATGTACATAAGGTCCATAAGGAGCTTATCGTAGGGCGTGGTGTTGTACTTTCCGTACACCTGGGCGTAACCCGTAAGACCGGCCTTTGCCTGAAGCCTTAACGCAAATTCGGGCAGCTGCTTTTCGTATTCCGCAGCCAGCTCCGGCCTTTCCG
>CADALS010000119.1 GCA_902788795.1 uncultured Eubacteriales bacterium
GAGGAGCAGATCGAAAGCCTTTCGGAGTCGGGGATGATCGGCGTCGGCTGGGCGTCCTCCGGCGGGGAATCCACCGCGATCCTGAACGAGGGGTATCTGGCGGCGGACGGGATCGACAATGTGATCCGCGTGCTGAACCAGATCGAGGATGGGAACATCCCGCCGGTCAACTTTATCGAGCTGAATGCCTGCACCTGCGGATGCGTAGGCGGATCGCTTTGCGTAGGAAACCCCTTCAACGCTAAGCTGCGCATCAAAAAGATGCTCGGGGACCTTCCAGAGTATTACTGTGCCTACGATCTTTCCAAGGAAAACAGGGAGCAGATCTACGCCACAAGAAAGCTGGAGTACCTGCCGGCCTTCCTTCTGGACGAGGACCGCAGCATGGCATACGAAAAGATGGCAAAGATACACGAGATACGCAAAAAGCTGCCCGGCATGGACTGCGGTTCCTGCGGAGCACCAAGCTGCAACGCTTTTGCCGAAGATATAGTGCAGCACAAAGCAGAGCTTTCCGGCTGCGCGTTCCACAAGAGGGATAAAAAATGACTGTAAAAGAACTTTCAGAAGCAATGTACCTTAAAGAGTTCTGCCTGCCCGCACCGGAGCTGGAAATAAGCGGCGGATACAGCGGAGATCTTCTCAGCTGGGTCATGGGCCGAGCGGAAGAAGGCAACGCCTGGCTTACTATCATGTCCAACCAGAACGTTGCGGCAGTGGCAGTAATGACGGACCTCTCCTGCATAATACTCACAGAGGATGTGCAGCCGGATCCCCAGCTGCTGGACCGCTGCAAAAAAGAAGGAATAAACCTGCTCGGCACTGCGCTCGGCACATTCGATGCAAGCGCAAGGCTTTCAGAAGTTTTAGGCCGGGAGCAAGACCACATAGCCTGGTAAAGCAATAAAATGGCAAAGTACGGCTTCGATCTTCACATCCATTCATGCCTTTCGCCCTGTGCGGAAAACAGCAGCCTGCCTGCGGATATGGCAGGTATGTTCGCTCTGTCCGGATACAAGATCGCTGCCCTTACAGACCACAACAGCTGCGGCAACTGCAGACCTTTTCTTAAAGCCTGCGATCACTACAGCATGCTCGGGATTCCCGGCATGGAGCTGAATACCGCCGAAGAAGTCCATGTTATCTGCCTTTTTAAGACCATAGAGGATGCGGAACGCTTTTCGGACTACGTATACAGCACCCTTCCGCCGGTCAAAAACAGAAAGGACCTGTTCGGGGACCAGCTCTACGCAGACGAGCTCGGAAACATCACCGGAGAGGAAGAAAAGCTGCTTATAAACGCAAGCAGCATTGGAATATACCAGGTAAAAGAGCTGGCAGAGCAGTACCAAGGCCTTGCCTACCCTGCCCACATAGACAGAAGCTCCAATTCCCTGCTTTCCAACCTGGGCCTCTGGGACCCGGCCATGGGCTTTGAGCTTGCGGAACTCTCGTATTCCTGCCCGGAAGATCTGCTCAAAAAAAGAAAGGATCTTAAAGGCCTGAAGGCTATACGCGCCACAGACGCTCACCGCTTTGGCCAGATACCGTCAGCGCCAGGCCAGTTTATGGAACTGGAAAGCCTGGATATACCATCAGTTTTCGAATGGCTGCGCACTTATGCGCCGTCTATATAGCTGATATTACAACTCATCATCAGTTCAAAGCAAAAAACTTTTGCTTCATTTGCTGATATGCGTTATAATATAAAATGTTATTTTGTTAACAATATATCTCACATAGATACAGGAGGTAAAAATGCCCAACACCAAGACCGCTGTGCCCTTTAAAGGCACAAAGGAGCAGGAAGAGCAGCTCCGCGAAGTGATACGGCAGTACAAGGATGTTCCTGGAGCCACGATGCCTATAATGCAGGCAGCGCAGGACATCTACGGATACCTTCCTGAAGAGGTGCAGATAATCATAGCTGAAGAGCTGGATATCCCCCTCTCGGAAGTATACGGTGTAGCGTCGTTCTACGCGCAGTTCACGCTCAACCCCAAGGGTAAATACCGCATCTCGGTATGCCTTGGCACAGCCTGCTACGTTAAAGGATCGGCGGATGTCCTTACCGCCATCGAAAAGAATATCGGGATCAAGACCGGCGGCATAACCCCGGACGGAAAGTTCTCGCTGGATGCATGCAGATGCGTAGGCGCCTGCGGACTGGCCCCGGTAATGATGATCAACGACGATGTCTACGGAAGGCTCACCCCGGACCAGATAGCGCCGATACTGGACAAGTACAAGTAATGAAAGACCTGTCTCTCAACGTTCTGGACATAACGCACAACTCCATCAGCGCAGAGGCCTCCCTTATAGAACTGGAAGTTGCCGAAGAAAACGGCACCATAACCATAACTATAAAGGATAACGGCAAAGGGATAGACCCGGAAATGCTCGAGACTGTAACAGACCCGTTCACAACGAGCCGTACCACCAGAAAGGTAGGAATGGGGCTGCCGCTCTTCAAGATGGCAGCAGAGCAGACCGGAGGAAGCCTGGAAATAGAAAGTACCATAGGCATAGGCACCGAAGTACAGGCCATATTCTACAGCAATCACATAGACTGCCCTCCCCTCGGGGATATGGCAGCAAGCGTGGCAATGCTGGCAGGAGCGCTCAAGGACGGATCAGACCTGGTATACACAAGAAGCATTGAAAATTCAAGCTTCGCATTCGACACCAGGCAGATAAAAGAGGTGCTCGGAGAAGGCATAAGCCTTGCGGAGCCCGCGGTCCAGGACTGGATAAGAGAGTACATCACACAGCAGGAAGATGCAATCAAAGGAGACAAACATGAAAAGCTTGGATGATCTTAAAGCTCTTCGTGAGCGCATGCAAAAGCAGATGAATGTCAGGGAATCCGACGAGGACACCATAAAGGTTCTGGTCGGAATGGCTACCTGCGGCATAGCAGCCGGAGCCAGGCCTGTGCTTCAGGCTTTCCTTCAGGAAATAAACAAAAGAGGCCTCAAGAACGTAAAGGTCCAGCAGACAGGCTGCATAGGTGTGTGCAGACTGGAGCCTATTGCTGAGGTCTTCGTTCCCGGCCAGGAAAAAGTAACCTACGTTAAGCTTAAGCCGGAGATGGTACCAAGAATAGTAAATGACCACCTAGTAAATAAAAATGTCGTCAAAGAGTACACTATAGGCGCAGCTGAGTAAAGGAGAAAAACATGGACTTTGTACGTTCGCACATCATGGTCTGCACCGGTACCGGCTGCAGCTCCTCCAAAAGCCCGGAGATCATAGAAAGGTTCGAGGAAGAGCTCAAAGCCCAGGGCATGGACAAGGAAGTAAAGGTCGTAAAGACCGGCTGCTTCGGCCTTTGCGCCATGGGACCGATAGTGCTGATCTACCCGGAAGGCGCTCTCTACACCCACGTTACCGTGGACGATGTAAAGGAGATCGTTTCCGAACACATCGTTAAGGGACGCATAGTTGAAAGGCTGCTGCACAAGGAAGAGGAAGATAAGGAAGCTGTAACCTCCCTTACCGATACCGAATTCTACAAGCACCAGCACAGGATAGTGCTTCGCAACTGCGGCGCAATAGATCCTGAAAATATAGATGAATACATTGGAATAGGCGGCTACGAGGCTCTGGGCAAGGTGCTCACCACCATGAAGCCCCAGGAAGTCATCGATATCATCAAGGCTTCCGGCTTAAGAGGCCGCGGAGGCGCAGGCTTCCCCACCGGCCTTAAGTGGCAGTTTACCCACGACGCGGTAAGCCCGGACGGTCAGAAGTACGCCTGCTGCAACGCAGACGAAGGAGACCCGGGCGCTTTCATGGACCGTTCCGTCCTGGAGGGAGACCCCCACTCCGTTCTGGAAGCAATGGCTATTGCCGGCTACGCCATAGGCGCAAGTCAGGGCTACATCTACGTACGCGCGGAGTACCCCATTGCTGTAAAGAGACTGCAGATCGCAATAAAGCAGGCCAAGGAATACGGCCTGCTTGGAGAAAACATCTTCGGAAGCGGTTTCTCCTTCGATATAGGCTTAAGGCTTGGCGCAGGCGCTTTCGTATGCGGCGAGGAAACTGCTCTTATGCACTCCATAGAGGGTTACAGAGGAGAGCCTAAGAACCGCCCGCCCTACCCGGCTGTAAAGGGTCTGTTCGACAGACCTACAGTCCTCAACAACGTTGAGACCTACGCAAATATAACCTGGATAATCAACAACGGACCCGAGGCGTTCAGGGCCATAGGCACAGAAAAATCCCCGGGAACCAAGGTATTTGCTCTTGGCGGAAAGATAACCAATACAGGCCTTGTAGAGATACCCATGGGCACGCCTCTGCGCACCATAATAGAAGACATCGGAGGCGGCGTTCCGAAAGGCAAGAAGTTTAAGGCGGCTCAGACCGGCGGTCCTTCCGGCGGATGCATACCTGCAAGCCTCATAGATACGCCTATGGACTTCGATTCCCTCGGAAAGATAGGCTCCATGATAGGCTCCGGCGGACTTATAGTTATGGACGAGGACAACTGCATGGTGGATATAGCCAAGTTCTTCCTCGAGTTCATAATAGACGAGTCCTGCGGAAAGTGCACAGCCTGCCGCATAGGCACAAGGCGCCTTTACGAGATGCTGGACAAGGTCACCAAGGGCCAGGCCACACTTGCGGATCTGTACAGAATAGAAGAGCTCTGCAAGTACATCAAGGCCAATGCTCTTTGCGGACTGGGCCAGACCGCTCCAAACCCGGTGCTGTCCACACTTACCCATTTCAGAGACGAATACATTGCTCACGTAGTTGATAAGCGCTGCCCGGCAGGAGTCTGCAAGGACCTGCTGCAGTACACTATCGATCCCGAAAAATGCAAGGGCTGCACTATCTGCGCGCGCAACTGCCCGGCTGTTGCCATCACAGGCAAGGTAAAGGAAGCTCATGTCATAGACCAGAAAAAGTGCATCAAGTGCGGCGTATGCATGAGCAACTGCAAGTTCGGCGCAATAAGCAGAAAGTAGGAGGTGCGGATCATGGCTAAAAAAGTAAATCTTAAGATAAACAATATCCCTGTTACCGTACCGGAAGGGACTAACATACTCGAGGCTGCAAGGCAGGCCGGGATACACATCCCTTCCCTCTGCTACCTTAAGGACGTAAACGAGATAGGCGCATGCCGCATGTGCATAGTAGAAGTCAAAGGCGCTAAGAACCTTGTAGCTTCCTGCGTCTACCCTGTTTCCGAGGGCATGGAAGTGTTCACGGACACGGAAAGGGTCATGGACTCCAGAAAGATAACGCTGGAGCTGATACTTTCCAACCACAGGATGGAGTGCCTTACATGCCGCAGAAACGGAAGCTGCGAGCTCAGGCAGCTTGCCGCTGAG
>CADALS010000120.1 GCA_902788795.1 uncultured Eubacteriales bacterium
TCGGCTGCAAGGTCCACCTGGATTCGGGCACCCTGGCCCCGCTGCTCAAGAGGCTCGAAAATCAAGGCCTCGTGACCCGCACACGCCCGCAGGGCAACGAGCGGAAGCTTTTCATCGCGCTCACGGAAAAGGGCGATGCACTCAAGGACGAGGCTCTCAAAGTGCCCCAGGCCATGAGCGGATGCATAGACCTGCCGCCGGAAGACCTCATAAAACTCAAGAGCCTGCTGGAACAGGCCCTTGCAAGCATGGAATAAGCACTTAGGGACGGTTCTTTGGTGCCGCACCTAAGAACCGTCCCCGGGTGCCAAGTTCACAAACAATAATTACAAGGGAGGAAAACTATGATCTACGATTATAAGATCACCACAGGCACAGGCGAAACTCTGGATCTTGCCGATTACAAGGGCAAAGTCATCATGGTGGTCAACACCGCAACAGGCTGCGGATTCACCCCGCAGTACGCGCCCATCGAGAAAATGTACGAGGACTACCACGACGAGGGTCTTGAGATCCTGGACATCCCCTGCAACCAGTTCGGCGGCCAGGCACCCGGCTCCGACCAGGAGATCCACGACTTCTGCACTCTGCACTTCAACACCACCTTCCCGCAGATGAAGAAGGCGGACGTCAACGGACCGGACGAGCTCCCGCTTTATACCTACCTTAAGGCTCAGAAGGGCTTCGAAGGCTTCGGTCTGCACCCCTACAAGGAGCTGCTCGAGGGCATGTTCGCCAAGGCTGACCCCGACTGGGCTTCCAAGAGCGACATCAAGTGGAACTTCACCAAGTTCATAGTTGACCGCGCCGGCAATGTCGTGGCCCGCTTCGAGCCCACCGCCGACATGGCAGAAGTAGAAGCCTGCGTAAAAGCCCTGCTGTAAACTCAGGGACGGTTCTTAGGTTTACGCAAAAGAAAGGACCACTGTAATGGCTAAAAAAATAGTTGCCGTGAACGCCGGCCCGCGCAAGGGCTGGAACACGGACACCCTCATAGACGAGGCAATAAAAGGCGCCGAATCCGCCGGCGCGGAAGTCGTAAAGTTCGACCTCTTCCGCCTGGAAAAGTACACCGGCTGCATTTCCTGTTTCGGCTGCAAAAAGGAAAAGTTCAAGGGCCACTGCGTCTGCAAAGACGGTCTGACCCCGGTACTGGACGCCATCCGCGAAGCCGACGGCCTCATAATCGGCTCGCCCAACTACCTGTCCGAACTGACCGCGTCCTTCAGGGCTCTGTACGAGAGGCTCATCTTCCAGAACCTCACCTACAATCTGGAGACCCCGTGCTGCAACGAAAAGCGCATCCCGGTGCTGCTGATCATGACCAGCAACGCTCCGGACAACATGTATCACGGCCTGCTGGAAGGCTATCGCAAGACTCTGGACCGCTTCGTGGGGCCCTGCGAGGTGCTTGTGAGCGGCCAGACCCTGCAGCTCAAGGACTACAGCAAGACCGACTGGCCCTGGACCATGTTCGACCCTGCCGAAAGAAAAGAGCGCCACGAGACCATCTTCCCGCTTGAGCGCAAAGATGCCTTCGAAAAAGGCGCCGCAATGGTATAATAGACTGAAACGAGGGCCGGTTCTGCATCAGGGGGACGGTTCGGCATCAGGGGGACGGTTCTTCCGATGCATGTCAGCATGCATCGGAAGAACCGTCCCCCTGATGCCGAACTGTCCCCCTGATGCAGAACCCTCCCTCGTTTCCTCGTTTCCGTTAAATCTCCGGGAAGCTCAGCACTGCTTTGAACAGGTCGCCGTCTATCTCCAGGCGGAGCGTGCCGCCCTGCAGCTCGGCCATGCTCTTGGCTATGGAGAGCCCCAGACCGTTGCCTTCTGTGCTTCGGGACTGGTCTCCCCGCACAAAGCGCTCCATCAGCTCGTCCGCGGAAATGTCCAGCGGCGCGGCTGAGGTATTCTTAATAGTTATAACAGCCTGCTTGCCTATGTAATCCAGGCTCATGTACACTCTGGTGCCGCTCTGCGCGTACTTGCAGGCGTTGTTCATCAGGTTGTCGAACACGCGCCACATGCGCCTGCCGTCCGCCATTATCCTGCCGTGACGTGCGGGCTTTTTTGTTACGAGCTCCAGCCCCGCACCCCTCAGCTTGTCCTCGTACTCGCCGCCTGCCTGCTCCAGAAAGACCTCCGGGTCGCAGGGCATCAGGGCCACGTCCAGCACTCCGGCGGACGCCTTGGATGCCTCCACCAGGTCCTCGATCAGGCGCTTGAGCCTCTCCGACTGGCGCATCAGCACCCCGCAGTACTCCTTTATATTCTCGTTGTCCGTGGGCTCAGCGTTTATCAAGCCAGCGTAGTTTATGATAGACGTCAGCGGCGTCTTAAGATCGTGCGAAACATTGGTTATGAGCTCGGTCTTCATGCGCTCGCTCTTCAGCTGCTCGCCTACGGCTATGCTCATGCCGTGCGCTATGCTGTTGAGGTCCTCGCCGTGCGCCTTGAGGTCCAGCACCATCCTGGATGTATCCAGATGATGCGAAAGGTCTCCTGCGGCCAGCGCCCTGGCTCCCTTGCGGAGGCGGCTCATCATTACTGCGGCATACAGAACGCAGAGCCCAAGCATTATCTTGATGATCAGCACCGCAGTGCCAAAGCCCTGGAGATCGCCGTAATTCAACCCCGAAAGGATCACGATGTCGCTGACGAAAAGCGCCGCCAGCACCAGCAGGGCCTTCCACGTTATAGGCAGGGTCCGCACAAAGGCCCTGATCCCGCGTGCTATGGCCTTCAGGACCTTCCACAAAAGCTTCAGGACCATTGCTATCAGCGTGTTTTTAAGCAGCGTGCCTTCCTTGATCCTTGCGGCAAAGCTCATGCAAAGCCCAAGCGCCAGGCAGAACTCCACTACGCAAACAGCCGCCGCAACAGCGATCGATACTGCATCGTCAAAGCTGGAGTCCAGGAGCTGGGAGGCCATGTAAGCCAGGCCGAAGCCGCCAAAGCCGACGGCCGCCAGCAGGACGTCGAACGGCACCTTGTTCAGGTAACCCGGATGCACCCCGTCGGAGCCCCTTCTCCGCCCGGACAGGCACATCAGCGTGGCAAACAGCGCTATAGCCGCAACCACCGCCACCGCCCCTATAACGTAGATGGAGTAGCGCAGGTCCACGCCTATGTCTATGAGCTTGACCACCAGCTTGTAGTTTGGATCGGCCTCGTTTACGTAGCGCTCTATCAGCTCGGCCTGGGTCATGTCATAGAACCCGCCCTCCGACAGCGCTACGACTCCGAAGACGCAGCCGGCCACTACTATGGCGCACAGCACGCAGGCCATGAATGCCAGCGTTTTTACCGCCGGCGTTGCAAATTTGTGCTTCATCTGCGCCTGCCTCCCCTCAGTTCATCCCTCATCATTTTCTTCCCCCTTCTATCTTATAGCCCTGGCCGAACACCACCTTGAGGCAGCGTGGCTGGGCCGGATCAGTTTCTATCTTTTCTCTTATGTGCCGTATGTGGACCGCAACGGTGTTGCTGTCCAGGTCGTAGGGCGTCTCCTTCCAGACCTCGGTATAGATCTCTTTCGGAGAAAACACCTTGCCCGGCGAGCGCATAAGGAGCTTGAGGATCTCGAACTCTTTTGGGGTCAGGGGCACTTCCTCCCCGTCCAGCGTGACCCTTTTCGTGGCGTCGGAGAGCTCCAGGCCGCCAACGACTATGCTGCCTTCCGCGGGCGCGCCGGCGCCGAGCCTCATGTAGCGCCTCAGCTGGGACCTTACCCTTGCCACCACTTCCATTGGGCTGAAGGGCTTGGTAACGTAATCGTCCGCGCCCACGTTGAGCCCGAGTATCTTGTCCGCGTCCTCGCTTTTGGCGCTGAGGATTATTATCGGCGCGTTGCTGATCTTCCTTATTTCCTCCATGGCGGTGATTCCGTCCATGACCGGCATCATTACGTCCAGCAGGATAAGGTGGATGTCCTCCCGCTTTACTATCTCCAGGGCCTCCTTGCCGTTGTAAGCCTCAAAGAAGTTGTAATCGGGGTCGGTCAGGTATATCTTAAGAGCCCTGACTATGTCTTTTTCGTCGTCGCAGATCAGTATATTTGCCATAATGCGCCTCCTACGCTTGCTATTGTACAACACCGTGCATTAAAAAGCACCCAGATAAACCATTAAGATTTACTTAAGAACTTTGGGGAGCGGTTCCTTTACACATTCATAAACTTGGGGACGGTTCTCAGGTTTATTTTTAGACTTAGGGACGGTTCTCAGGTTTATGCATGTGCGATTTTGCAGAAAAAAGCGGCTGGGGCAGCGTGGTTTGCAATTCTGGACAGCTGTTTTCGGACTGAGACTGCTATTTTTAGGGTTTAGTTCGAAAAAAATGAAATGAGCACAAGGGGAACGGGGCTGGACGCGGGCGGAAAACAAAGATCCGGCAGTCTCAGTGAGTGTGCAAAGTGCGATTGCTGCATTAATATTCAGCAGTGGTTGGTATATGCATACATCAGTAAATATTATGCAGTTAAAGCAAATCGGAGTCTGTTAAGCATAAGCCCTTGCCAGGTTCTTGCTGCGGTTTTTCGAACTGAGACCCCGAAAATCTGAAAAAGTGTCCGAAAACAGCCGTCCGAAATCAAAATGCGCTTCAAGATGATCCATCTTAAGGAGAATTTAATATCTTGCCCCAGTGTTTTTTAATCGGCAGAGTGGTAAAGTCTAATTGCAGTCCGGCGGAGAGCCGCCGGCAGTTTGTTCAAAAGGGGTTTGAAACATGTTAGAACTGGCCATGGCTGAAGAAAACAACAGAAACGCAAAACTGCTGAGGAGCAAGGGCGGAAAAGGGACCCGCAGCGCTAAAGCTGCAAGGGAAACAGGAGCTGCGCGCAGCGTTAAGACCGGGAGCGATCCAGGCTGCGCTAAAACCGGAAGATCCGGCGCGGGTTTTCTGCATTTGCTGGGCACGCTTCTGCTGCCGGTAGCGCTTGCGTTTCTGGTAGCCGGTGCGATCATACTGTTTGAAAACGGCGGCGCGTTCTTTGGCTCGGAAAACAGCGGCGGAATGCCAGGCTCGGGCAGCAAATGGCTCCAGGACATCGGCAGCTGGCTGCGCGGGGAAGGGCGCTCTTCCGGCAAGAGCTACGACGCTCAGGCCTTTGGCATCAGTACCGCAAAAAGCAGCGTGGACTACGACCACGACGGCAGAGACGACTACGCGGACTTCCTGCTGGGCGCTCAGAAAGACGCCAAAAACCACCCGCGCTACGACAGCCGCTACCTTGAGAGCGGCTGGCCGCCGGAAAACATCGGGGTCTGCGCGGACGTCGTCTGGAGAGCCTTCCGCGAGGCCGGCTACGACCTG
>CADALS010000121.1 GCA_902788795.1 uncultured Eubacteriales bacterium
TCCCCAGCCTGTTGAGCCAGTTGAAAACAGCATTGCGGTAGTCCTCCGGGCCCTCCACAGCCGATGCGTAGCTGGCCTTTACGGACGGATCTATGGAATCGAAGACCTTGTACACGGTCTTGTAAGCGGTAACTTTACCGTCCGGCCCGCAAAGCGACCCAGCCGTTGCATTTATAGTCAGATCCGGATGCAGCTGCATATCTTTTCTGCACGCAAGCATCTGCCCGAAAGCTCCATCCACGAAGGTGGAGAAATCGCGGCCTTTTCTTATGAACGGATGCGTTTTATCGTAAGGCATTGTTGACCTCCAACAAATAATGTTACCGATTATTATACAATCAAAACAAGCAACAAACAAGACAAACTTAGGGGAACCTGAGAACCGTCCCAAAGTTCGCAACGCTCTTGTCATTTTCACGGCGCCTTCTTTACTTGACTACATATATAAATTCTATTAAAATATTGTTGATAATTTATTGTCAGAGACATCATGAAGAGGAGAACTATATGGCTCTAGTAACCACAACAGAAATGTTCAAAAAAGCCTACGAGGGCGGCTACGCCATAGGCGCGTTCAACGCAGACAGCATGGATATAATCCAGGCAATAGTTGCCGGCGCGGACAGCGTAAAAGCCCCGCTCATACTTGCCCTTTCCGAAGGCGCACTCAAGTTCATAGGCCCTGAATACGCAGTAAGCACGCTCCAGGCAGCAGCAAAGACCACAGACATCCCAATCGCGCTGCACTTAGACCACGGCAAGAGCGCAGAAATATGCAAAAAATGCGTAGACTACGGCTTTACATCCGTAATGATAGACGCCTCCGCCTACGATTTCGAAAAGAACATAGAGATCACCAAGGAAGTAGTCGAATACGCCCACGCGCGCGGCGTTGTAGTTGAATCCGAGCTCGGCGCCATAGCCGGCATAGAGGACGATGTCAACGTAGACGACAAATACGGCGCCTTCACCCACCCGGACGATGTAATAGAATTCGTAGGCCGCACAGGCATAGACAGCCTTGCTATAGCAATAGGCACAGCCCACGGCGCATACAAGTTCAAGCCCGGCCAGAAGCCCCAGCTGCGCTTCGATATACTGGAAGAGATCCAGGAAAAGCTCCCGGGCTTCCCGCTCGTTCTGCACGGAGCGTCTTCCGTCCCCCAGGACAGGCTGGCAATATTCAACCAGTACGGCGGCAACCTTGCCCAGGCCATAGGCATCCCCGCAGACATGCTCAGAAAAGCTGCATCCATGGCAGTCTGCAAGATCAACGTCGGCACAGACATACGCGTCTGCTACTTCGGAGAGATCAGGCGCCAGTTCGCGGAGAACCCCACCAAGTTCGACGGCCGCAGCTTCCTTGGCCCGGCCCAGAAAGCAGTAGCCGAAATGGTAGCCACCCGCATAACAGACGTTTTCGGCAGCAACGGCAAAGCATAAACAAGGTCCAAGCGGCAGGCGGTCAGCAGGAGGAACGGCCGCAGCCGATGATATCGTTTTTCAAAGTTCAACTTTTTAAGGAGATGTTATTATGAAGAACACCAAAAAAGTATTAGCTTTAGTTCTGGC
This sequence comes from uncultured Eubacteriales bacterium, assembly GCA_902788795.1. Classification (GTDB taxonomy): domain Bacteria; phylum Bacillota; class Clostridia; order Peptostreptococcales; family Anaerovoracaceae; genus RUG13409. Next base: position 1,573 of record CADALS010000121.1, read on the forward strand.
ATTCATAATGGTATTCTCGCTTGCAGCATGCGGCGGAAAGTCCAATAACCAGAACAACAGTTCCAGCGCAGAGCCTACAACTGTAGCTGAAAAGATCGCTGCAGCTCAGAAGATGTCTGAGGCAGAGCTCGAAGCAGCAGCAAAGGCCGAGATGGAGGCAGCAGTAGCCGCAGACGCTAAGACAGTCTTCAACGCAGACTCCCTCACTTCCGGCGTCAAGAAGGTTGCAGCAGCTTTCGAAAAGAAGTACCCCTGGGCAGAAGGCAAGATAGTCTACAACTCCAGGAAGGGCTCCGAGTATCAGCCCGTTCTGGACGCAGCTGCCAAGGCCGACCAGTACGTAGCAGACTTCGTTATGATCCAGGATGCCGCATTCCTCAAGTTCAACATGCTTGATGCAGGCTTCCTCCTCAGCTACACCCCCTCCGGTGACGGCTTCAAGTTCAACGAAGGAACCACCAATCCCCAGGTAGGCGTAACCTTCAACAAGGTCTTCCTGTGGAACAACACCAAGGTAGGCAAGGATCAGCTCAAGAACGTATGGCAGCTGACCGGAGCAGACGGAGTCAGCCTCAAGGGCCTCCACAACGCTTCCGTACAGAGCCCTCTTGGCGAAGACATCAACATGAACTTCTTCATCATGATGACCAGCCCGGACGCTGTAAAAAGACTCACCGCAGCTTACAAGAGCTACTTCGGCAAGGACTACGTTGCAGACCCCAACTACAAGAACATTGGCTATCAGTTCCTGGCTGAGTTCGCAAAGAACATCCAGTACTGGCACAAGTCCGATACAAGCGAAGTTAAGGCACTCGTCAACTACGCAGACGACGGCCGTATCGTATTCGCAGGCCTTGCTAAGCTTAAGGACTACATGGGTCTTGAATCCAAGCCCAGCGTAGCAGACCTTTCCGGCGCAGGCTGGAACGCAGACGTTGAAGGCTTCAGCGGTTTTGTTTACAACATGTGGACACTCATCCCCAAGACCGCTAAGCTCCCGTACACTTCCTGCCTCTTCATCCGCTACCTCCTCTCCGAGGAAGGCTTCAAAGCAGGCTGGGGCGGACAGTACGGATACTACTCCGCTAACGTGAACATCAAGCCGATCGATGGCGATCAGCCGCTCGATAACTGGCACAAGACCTGCCTCGTGGAAGATGTAGACTACATCGGCTCCGCTTACAGCGATGCCCAGAGGTTCATCAAGCAGCAGCTCGGACAGTAGGACTTTAGCTGACCCCGGTCAGACAATAGTTTGATAAGACCTATCGCAGGGGAGGGAGACTTTTCCCTCCCCTGCTTTGCAAAGACAGGAGCTCACTCATGAAAACTAAAACGAAAAGCTCCGGCAACCGCATAAAAGCTTATTTCTCCAAACCGGCTAACGTAATATCCGTAATTTTTATCGTCATTCTATTTGCTGCGGTAATACTCCCGCTGTTCACCCTGCTCCTGGGATCCGTAACGATAAACGGCAACCAGGAGGCCATGTACGTAGGCGGCGGAGCCAAGAACGGGGACTTCACCAGCCACCACTGGTGGGAACTGCTGTTCAGCAAAGAATATGATTACGCAAAGAAGGCATTCTGGCAGCCTCTGGGGCAATCAGCTCTTATGGCCTTGTATGCCTGCGCCATAGCCGTCATCTTCGGCGGCGTGGTAGCCTGGTTCATAACGCGGTCCGACTTACCATTTAAGAAATTCATATCAACGGTCTTTGTATTTCCTTACATAATGCCAAGCTGGGCAATGGCTATGTTCTGGGAGAACTTCTTCAAGAACACCCAGATAAACGCCGGCATGGGCATATTGCAAAGCGTCACGGGCATATGCGTTCCGGAATCCATGGTCTACGGCTTTGCTCCGTGCGCCTGGGCTCTGGGACTGCACTACGCGCCTTTTGCCTACATACTGATAGGCGGAATACTGCGCAACATGGACGCCAACCTGGAAGAAGCAGCTACAGTGCTTAAAGCAAGCCGTTTCAAGATACTGCGCAAGGTAACGCTCCCCATAGTGATGCCCGCGCTGATCTCCACGGTCCTTCTGGTATTCTCCAGCAGCATCAGCAGCTTTACCGTGCCGTTCTTCCTGAACAAGAGCAGCATCACCAGCGGAAACAACTTCATATCCATTTCCGTGCAGATGCGAAGCCTTGTAAACAGCGGATTCACCAAGGGCCAGGGCTACGTTGTAGCTATAGTCCTGATGCTGTTCTCGATCATAATACTGACCCTCAACAGCAAGGTAACAGGCAAGAGGAAGTCCTTCACCACCGTAACAGGAAAGTCCGGTCAGGTATCGCTGGTAAAGCTGGGCAAGGCAAGGGTCATCGTTGCAATAGTACTGGTCATCATAGTTGCGTTCTTTGCAATAATGCCGCTGGTATCCTTCGCAACAGAAAGCCTCTGCGAGATCTCCGGAGACTGGTCCACCTTCTCGCTTAAATACTGGATCTCCGACGAGCCCTTCGAAGGAAGCGCTAAGGGAGACACGATAGGCATACTCAGAAGCACCATACTCTGGAAGGCTCTGGGAAGGAGCGTCCTCCTGTCCATATGCGTAGCTTTCGCGGCCGGAACCTTCGGCCTTCTGATAGGTTACGCGGTAGCCAAGAAGAGAGGCAGCAAGCTTGCCGGAATGGTATCCAACATTGCCTTCTTCCCCTACCTGATCCCGTCCATGAGCTTCGGCGCCGTGTACCTCGCTCTGTCGTACACCAAGGGGTTCACCTGGCTGGACGGCTCCTTCTTCCTGCTGCTGATGGTGGGCGCCATCAAGTTCATGCCCTTCGCCTCCCGCACGGGCACCAGCGCCATGCTGCAGCTCTCTGGGGAGATCGAGGAGGCCGCCGTCATCATGGGCATCCCCTGGTGGAAGCGCATGACGAAGGTCCTGTTCCCCATCCAGAAGTCCAGCTTCATGAGCGGATATCTGCTCCCGTTCATCTCCTGCATGCGTGAGATGAGCCTATTCGTCCTGCTGGCCGCCAGCTACACCACGCTGGTCACCACGGTCCTGCAGGAATACAGCCGCACGGGTCTTAATCAGGCGAGCAACGCGATCAACCTGCTGATCATCATCTTTGTGCTGGTCATCCAGTTCGCCGTCAACAAGCTCACCGGCGCAAGCATCGACAAAGGTGTAGGAGGTTAAGGAAAATGCCGAAAATCATACTGGAACACGTTACGAAACGGTTCGATAAGTTCGTCGCGGTGGACGATCTCAACATGGTGATCGAGGATCGCGAGTTCATCACCCTGCTGGGCCCCTCCGGCTGCGGCAAGACCACCACCCTGCGCCAGATCGCGGGGTTGGAGACCCCCACGGAGGGCCGCATCACCATCGGCGACACGGTGGTGTTCGACTCCGAGAAGGGCATCAACATCTCCCCCGCCAAGCGGGACATCGGGTTCCTCTTCCAGAACTACGCCCTGTGGCCCCACATGACGGTCTACCAGAACATCGCCTTCGGCCTTGAGAACCTGAAGTGGCCCAAGGACAAGATCCGCCAGCGGGTGGACGAGA
>CADALS010000122.1 GCA_902788795.1 uncultured Eubacteriales bacterium
GGGACGGTTTGGCACACGGGGACGGTTCTCAGGTGCCGATCGGCACCTGAGAACCGTCCCCGTGTGCCAAACCGTCCCCCTGATGCAGAACCGTCCCGATAGTGAAATATTTGTAGTTTTCACACATAAAAAGCTTTATATTTTTTGTGATTTAAGCTATAATATAAAAGTTCATACTTTATATTTACGGAGAATCATTGATGGCACAAATGACAGGACTCGACAACAAGATAATGGAGATGGCGGCCCGTATCAAAGAGCTCAGGCAGCTTGAGGGAAAGACCCCCGAGCAGATGGCTCAGGTAACAGATACACCGCTGGAAGAGTATCTTGAATGCGAAGCCGGATTAAGAGATCTCAACTTCACTTTCATATACCGCGTAGCCAACGCCCTTAACGTAAACGTTACGGATATCATAGAGGGCTACAGCCCCAACCTGCGCCAGTACACCATGACCAGAGCAGGCGGCGGCCAGAAGATATCCCAGGCGCACGGAATGACCTACTATAACCTTGCTTACGCTTTCCAGAACAGGATAGCTGAGCCGCTTTACGTGCGCAGCATCTACGACGAAGCCGCGCAGGAAAAGCCCATAGAGGTTACCAGCCACGCAGGCCAGGAATGCGATATCGTAGTCCATGGTCACCTTAAGGTACAGGTGGGCACACACACAGAGATACTCGGCCCAGGAGATTCCATATACTACAACTCCGGCACGCCCCACGGCATGATAGCTGTCGGCGGAGAGGACTGCATTTTCTACGCCATAGTACTGAATCCTACAGGAGAGCCCATTCCAGAGCTTGCTTCCAGGCCCATAATCCAGGAAGCACCGCGTCCGAGGGTCATAGATACTACTCCGCGCGTCTGGCAGAACTTCATAGAAGTCCAGGAAAACGAGAACGGCACCCCCATTTCCATAAAGTTCAAGAACACGGACCGCTTCAACTTTGCCTACGATGTTGTCGGAGAGATAGCAAAGAGAGAGCCCAACAAGCTTGCAATGCTGCACATATCCAATGATATGACGGAGCGCCGCTTCACCTTCATGGACATGAAGCGCGGCTCTTCCCAGTGCGCAAACTACTTCAAATCCCTGGGCATCAAAAAAGGCGATAAGGTAATGCTTATCCTTAAACGCCACTACCAGTTCTGGTTCGCCATCCTGGCTCTGGAAAAGATAGGCGCTATAGCCATACCTGCCTCCAACCAGCTGATGTCCCACGACATAGAATACAGGCTCAACGCCTCCGGCGCCAAGGCCATAATCTGCACCGCGGACGGAGACACCGCCCACCAGGTGGAGATAGCTGAGGCCAGCTGCCCCGGCCTTGAGATCAAGCTCATAGTCAACGGCGAGCGCGAAGGCTGGCGCACATTCGACAACGAATACACTATGTTCAGCAGCCATTTCAAGAGGACCAACGAAAGTCCCTGCGGCGACGACCTGATGCTTATGTACTTTACATCCGGCACCACCTCCTACCCCAAGATGGCAGCGCACAACTACAAGCACCCGCTGGGCCACTTCCACACCGCGAAATACTGGCACACAGTGGATCCAAACGGCCTGCACTTTACCATATCCGATACCGGCTGGGCCAAGGCCGGCTGGGGCAAGATCTACGGACAGTGGCTTGCAGAAGGCGCAATATTCGTCTACGATTTTGACCGTTTCGACGCGGAAAAGATACTGCCGATGTTCGCCAAGTACAACATCACCACATTCTGCGCACCGCCTACCATGCTGCGCATGATGGTAAAGCAGAACATATCCAAGTACGATTTCTCCTCCGTAAAGCACATGACCACCGCAGGAGAAGCCCTCAACCCGGAGACCTACCGCCAGTTCGAAAAAGCAACAGGGCTCCGCATAATGGAAGGCTTCGGCCAGACCGAAGGCACCATGCTCATAGGAAACATGGTCGGCGCGCCGCACAAGATAGGATCAATGGGCAAGCCCGCTCCTATATACAACATCAAGCTTGTGGATCAGGAAGGCAAAGACACCCCAACAGGCGAGACCGGCGAGATAGTTATCGATATCAGCAACGGTATGCCTCCAGGACTTGCAGTCTGCTACTACAACAACGAGGAAGAAACAGCTGCCACCTGGAAGGACGGATTCTTCCACACAGGAGACCTTGCCTGGGTGGATGAAGACGGTTTCTACTGGTACGTTGGCCGCAAGGACGATGTTATCAAATCTTCCGGCTACCGCATAGGACCTTTCGAGATAGAAAGCGTTATCATGGAGCTGCCCTACGTTCTGGAATGCGGTGTATCCGCAGCGCCGGACGAGGTACGAGGCCAGGTAGTAAAGGCCAGTATAGTGCTCGTAAAAGGTACAGAAGGAACGCCTGCCCTTGCCAAAGAGATACAGGATTACGTAAAACAGCGCACAGCGCCTTACAAGTATCCGAGAATAGTGGTATTCAAGGACGAGCTCCCAAAGACCACCAGCGGAAAGATAAGAAGAAATGCACTTTAAACGCGTTACCCTGCTTGCCGGGCACTACGGCAGCGGAAAAACGAATATAGCAGTAAACCTGGCAGAAATGCTGGCAGCTCAGGAAAAGAACGTAGCAATAGCGGACCTGGACATAGTAAACCCCTACTACCGCACCCTGGACAGCAAGGAAAGGCTGGACCACGCAGGAATTAGGATGATAGTTTCCAGATTCGCAAACAGCAACGTGGATATCCCAGCAATGCCCCAGGACATGTACGCAGTCGTGGACGATCTGAGCCTCCACTGCATAGTGGACGTAGGCGGAGACGACCGCGGCGCCCTGGCTCTTGGAAGGCTTGCACCCAAGCTAAGAGAGGAAGCAGACTACGACATGTTCCTTGTGGTAAACCGCTTCCGTCCCCTCACCCCGGACGCCCAGAGCGTTCTGGAGGTGGTCCAGGAGATAGAGCTTGCAGCAGGCCTCAAGTTTACCGGAATAATAAACAACTCCAACCTCGGAGCAGAGACCACAGAAGAAACTGTGCTCTCCTCCATAGAGTTCGGAAAGCAGTGCTCGCAGCTTGCTGGGCTTCCTCTTGTTGCAACAGGAGTTGAAGAAAGCCTGGCAGAAAGCCTCAAAGGCAAAGTGCCGGGGATACTCCCCTTAAAGCTGCAGAAAAGACCGGTTTGATATTTAATATTAATACATTCAAGGGAGAAGCATTATGGCAAAACTCACTTTCAGAACGGACGAGTGCAAGGGCTGCGGACTGTGTGTGGACGCATGCCCCAAGGGTATATTGGCACTCTCCGCTGACGTCATCAACAAGAAGGGACATCATCCTGCAGTGTGCACAGCACCTGACGAATGCGTAGGCTGCGCATCCTGCGCACTCATGTGCCCGGATGTCATCATCAAGGTAGAAAGGTAGGTAGCAAAATGGCTGAAAAAGTTCTTATGAAGGGCAACGAAGCTATAGCAGAGGCTGCTATCCAGGCAGGATGCCGCCACTACTTCGGCTACCCCATCACCCCGCAGACAGAAATAGCTGCCTACATGGCAAAGCGCATGCCTAAGATAGGCGGCACCTTCCTTCAGGCAGAGAGCGAGATCGCTGCCATAAACATGGTATACGGCGTATCTTCCGCAGGAAAGAGGGTCATGACCTCCTCCTCCAGCCCCGGAATATCCCTTAAGGGCGAAGGGATCTCCTACCTTGCAGGAACAGACCTTCCCTGCGTTATAGTAAACGCACAGCGCGGCGGCCCGGGCCTCGGCGGCATTCAGCCAAGCCAGTCCGACTACTTCCAGGCCACACGCGGAGGCGGACACGGCGATTATCACATACTGGTCCTTGCTCCCTCTTCCGTTCAGGAGATGGCAGAGCTCACCATCAAGGCATTCGATCTTGCAGACCAGTACCTGATGCCAGCTATGATACTCGCAGACGGCACCACAGGCCAGATGATGGAGCCGGTATCCTTTGATTTCGAGATCAAGGAGCCCCCTGCCAAGCCCTGGGCAACCACCGGCACCAAGATGCAGAGGCCTCACAACATAGCAAACTCCCTCTACTTAGATCCCGAAAAGCTGGAGCGCATAAACATCGAGCGTTTCAAGAGATACGAGATCATCAAGGAAAAGGAACAGCTTGCAGAAGAATACCTTGTGGACGATGCAGACATAGTAATAGCTGCTTTCGGCATATCCGCCCGCATTGCCAAGAACGCTGTAGACGAAGCAAGAGCCCTTGGCATTAAGGCAGGTCTTATCAGGCCTATAACCCTCTGGCCCTTCCCGGACAAGGTGTTCAAGAAGGCTGCAGAGCACGCAAAGCGCTTCATAAGCGTAGAGCTTTCCATGGGACAGATGATAGAGGACGTAAAGCTTGCCACCGAGTGCAAGGTTCCTGTATCCCTGTGCTACCGCGTTGGCGGAATGATCCCCACACCGGATCAGGTCCTGGAAGCTATAAAAGAAGCAGCAAAGGAGGTAATGTGATATGGCAGTCGTATTCGACAGACCGCACGCACTTTTGGACGTGCCCTTCCACTACTGCCCGGGCTGCACTCACGGTATAGTGCACAGGCTCGTTGCAGAAGCCATAGATGAACTTGGAATAGAAGGCAAAACAGTAGGTATAGCACCTGTAGGATGCTCCGTAATGGCCTACGATTACTTTGGCTGCGATATGATAGAAGCAGCTCACGGACGCGCTCCCGCCGTTGCTACAGGCGTTAAGCGCTCCGATCCGGACAACCTGATAGTATTCACCTACCAGGGCGACGGCGACCTCGCTTCCATTGGTACAGCTGAAACTGTACACGCAGCAGCAAGAAACGAGAACATAACCGTAATATTCATAAACAACGCTATCTACGGAATGACAGGCGGCCAGATGGCTCCTACATCCCTGCCCGGCCAGGTAACTCAGACCTCCCCTTACGGCAGAGATCCCAAGGCCTGCGGCTACCCTGTAAAGATCTGCGAGATGCTCTCCGAGCTCGAAGGCCCCGAATATCTCGAAAGAGTTACCGTAAACAACGTCAAGAACGTCCGCAACGCCAAGAAGGCCATAAAGAAGGCATTCCAGAACCAGGTAGAAGGCAAAGGCTTCTCCCTCGTAGAGGTAGTAAGCTCCTGC
>CADALS010000123.1:0-1074 GCA_902788795.1 uncultured Eubacteriales bacterium
CATAAAGCTTATGAAATGCGGGAATATGAAGCTGTAATCCTGCACGTCTTCGACCCATTCCGGCTTCCATTCAAGGGAAACGAATCCCGGGTAGTCTATGGAGGACAAGGCGCGCATCATGTCGTCTATTGGCAGTATGCCTTCTCCGACTATGGTATAGTTGCCGTCCTTGTCAGAGTCCCTCAGATGCACGTGCCTTACGTAGCCGCCAAGGTTCTTGATGGTCGTATCTGCGCTCTCGCCGAAATCGCAGTAGGAGTGGTGCATATCCCAGAGCACAGCAAGATCGTCGTCCGCATAGCTGTCCAGCATGTCCGCAAGGCGCTTGGTGTCTGCGTAAATGCCCTTGGTCTTTATCAGAAGGCTTACTTTGTTGCTCTTTGCAACAGGAAGAAGCTCCGCTATAAGAGATACAGCGGCTTCTTCGTTATCAGACATTACCTCTGCGCTTACATAAGGCACGCGAAGAGATGCTGCCTTTTCTATGGTCCAGAGCATGGTGTCCTTTGCTTCCGGGGTCGTAAGATCCACGGAAGTGTCCAGGCAGACCAGCTCCACCTTGGAATCCCTAAGCTGCCTTAAGAGGCGCTCTGCGTTGTATTTATTGAGCAGGGCACCTTTTTCGAAAAGCTCCGGGTGCTTGTGAAGATCGTATAACTCTATGCCGGCAAAGCGCATATCAGGCGCAGCCTGCACAAGTTCTTCGAAAGGCAGGTTATACCAGCCTCTTGTGGAATAGGAGAGCTTCATTATTCAGCCTCCTCGTATGCTATCTTGTTGAGTGCGTTAACGTAGGCCTTGATGCTTGCGCCTATAATGTCTGTGGAAAGACCTCTGCCGGAGTATATCTTGCCAAGGGAGCGCAGCTTAACTACGGCCTCGCCCATGGCCTCGCGGCCTTCCGTAACAGCCTGTACCTGGAAGTCGTCCAGCTCGTAGTGGGCGCCTGCTATCTGTTCTATAGCAAGGAACGCGGCGTCAACAGGGCCGTCTCCGATAGCAACGCTTTCCTTGAGATCTCCGCCTTTTCTTATCCTGAGGTGAGCTGTTGCGGATATAACGTTGCCGGAATTT
>CADALS010000123.1:1095-6190 GCA_902788795.1 uncultured Eubacteriales bacterium
ACCTGCATTGCAAAGGATGCAACTATGGCGTCTATCTCGCGTTCGGAGATAAGGTCCTTCTTTGCTGCGAGTATCTTGAACTGCTCGTAGACCTTTACCTGATCCTCTTCGGAAAGATCGTAGCCAAGACGCTCTGTCTCTTTTACTATGTCTTCTATGCTGTCTGCAGCGGAGAAGCTGAGCTCGCTCTGGGTGTCGCGGACACCGCTCTCAAAGGGGGATGTCTTGCTGCGCATCTGGGTAAACATGCGCTCTGCCTGCTCTGCAAGCCTGGAAAGTTCAACTGTCCTGACTTTTGAGTCAATGCCGTATTCGCTGCCGCGCATTTTGATAAGATCTGCAATGCTCTTTGTGCCTGCGGTGCTTTCCGGGTAGATGGCAGCTTTTACTTCGGATGCGCCGGCTTTTACAGCAGCAATGCTGCAGGCTTCGGACATGGCTATCTTATCGCTTGCGTAAATGCCCAGCGCGGTGTTTTTAAGGGAGGGGACTGCTGTGATGACCCTTCTTGTGAATTCAGAATACTCGTCTGCAAGCATCATGCCTGCATCGTCGCAGATGGTTACTGTGGAGGCACCTGCCTTTGCAGCAGCTTCCAGCACTTCGTAGAGGAAGGCCTCGTCTGCTCTTGTGGCATCCTCTGCGGCAAACTCCACGTCTTCGAATTTGGACGCAGCGTAGCTTACAGCCTCAGTTATCTTCTTGAGCATGGCATCCGGCTGCATATGGTAGATGTACTCCATCTGCACCAGGCTTACCGGCGCTTCTATCTGTATCCTGGATCTTTTGGCACCCTTAAGAGCCTCGAACAGAATATCTATGCTTGCCTTGTCCGGTCCGCAGGGAACGGATACAGCGCTGTCCTTAACAGTGTTTACAACTGATTTTATATAAAGCGTATCGGCCTTTTCCTTTGCAACAGGCGCAAGCTCTATCACATCCACGCATAGCCTGTCCAGCAGCTTGGCAAGTTCCAGCTTTTCCTTGAAAGTTAGTATGTCTGCGCAGGTCTGTCTGAGTGTGATGTCGCTTATCTTTATGGTCCGCATTTTGATTCTCCTGTAATAAAACTTACGCTAAAAGCGTATTGGATAAACTATAATCCTGCAAGAATTACAAGTCAAGAGATTGTTTTGTTATTATAAAAAAATTTTTAAATATTTGTGTTGTAAAAACAAATTTAACATAGAAAAAGAGCGGGCTCTCCGGCAAGGAAGGGACCGCTTTAATGTTGTATCTTACTGTTTTTTTCTGCTGCGGCGCAGTACAAAGATTATAACTGCAAGGAGCACCGCGGACCCTGCGCATATGGATATCCTTATGGTATTAGCCTTATGCTCCTCGTTTTGAACAAGGGCAGCAAGCAGGTTTTCCAGAAGAGGCTCCTCCTTTAAGACCGCGTCTTTTACGATCTTATCCTGCAGCTGGTTTGCTACCTGCGTTGTGGTGGATCCGATGTTTTCAATGGTACTGCTCATAATTGCGCTGCGCTGAGCATAGGTGATTATGTGCTCGAACATATCGTTCTTGCTTATATCTTCTCCTACAAGGCTGTGGTAAAGTCCGTATTTGCAGGGAGAGTAGGTCTTTATCTGCGTAGCGGCGGAAATAGGAGAGTATTTGGTACCGAGTATCCACCTGTAGAACCAGGCGTAGTGCTGGCTTACGTGGTGCATCCAGCCTTGCTGGGTCATCTGGAAGGGAGTGTAGCCGCCCATGCTGTCGTAGGGAGTATCCCAGTCCATCTCGATCTGGTTCTGGTCGTAAAGGTGCACGTACATCTTCTGCGGCACCCAAACTCCGTAGCGCTCTGCGGATTCCGTGAACTGCGAAGGATCTCCGCTTACCCCAAGCGCGTTTACACAGGTGTCAGCGTTGAGCACGTGCGCACCGTGTCCGTACTCTCCGTTAAGGTCGTGAGTAACAAGCACCAGAGGCTTAAAGCGCCTTATAATGCCGACGGTATAGCCCAGGAAATCATCGTAGGTGTAGCCGTAGCCCTTGAACCTGTAGAGCATAAGGTTAAGAGCAGTCTGCCGGTCTTTATCCTCTGCGTAAACATCCGGGAACTCGGAAATGTAGGGGTAGTGCCTGATGCCTACAGTCCAGAGACCGTCCAACTGCTCGTGAGGCCTGATGTGGTCCAGCTTGCTTCCTATCTGAAAGTGCTGGATAAAGTAAACCACTTGAACATCCAGCTTTCTTTCTATGGCGTAGTAGGGAAGAAGTCCCGCAAAAAAGAGCTGCTCGTCGTCCGAATGCGTTGTTAAAAGAACAAGATCTGCCTTGTCCAGGTAGGGTTCCCACCTCTGGACAGAATCCGGGATATCACCGCTGTATGCGTGCACATCGGCTATAACAGAGCCGTCGGTAAAGTGTATATCAATGTTTTTTGGCGAATATCCGAAAAGCTCCTTAAGGTCCGCAAAGTCGTGAAGAAAGCCGTTGAGCCCGCAGTCCACAGTAGTTCCTTTTTCAACGTCTGTAACAGTCCATTTGCCCGGCGGGAGCCTGTCGAATTCAACGTATACGGCGTCCACACCGGCCTCGTTGCTTACGTTAACGGTGTTGCCCTCGTTAGCTGTCGTGTAGGTCTTTCTGTTAGAATCCGCTGCGGCGGAATCGTTGCTGAAATTAGCCGTGCTTACCGGCAGTTCCTCTGCGAACGCAGCCACAGTAAAGGCTGCAATAATAGCAATAAGTAACGATACTCTTCTGAAATGTTTCATTCTACCACCATTTGCTGCGTTTTTTCTTTCTTATCAGAAGCACAGCTACAGCGGCTGCAATGGCTATGGCCAAAGCTCCGCTAATATAGTATACGTGGGAAGGCATTCCTCCGCTGATCTTCAGCTCCTCCCACATGGAGCTTATAAGCTCCAGAGTTGCAGGATCAAGATTCCTGTAGGCGTTTTTATGGATCTCTTCCTGCATATCGAAATCCTGCGGGTAGAGGACTTCCATTACTTCCTCGCCCATGTCTTCTATGTATTCCTCGCTCTCGTAAACAACGGAGTTGGGGGATGCGTAGTAGATGAACTCTGCGCTTGCAATGGCAGGCTCTTCGGAAAGCATGTAGTTTATGAAAAGCTCTCCTATCTCCTTGTTTGGGGCGCCTTTAGGCACGCACATGGTATCTACGAACACGTTTGTGGGCTCCGGATAGTAGAAGCCAAGGTCCTCGTTCACTTCCAGCATAAAGAAATAGTCTCCGGCGTAGTAGGGAGCTATCCATGCCTCCTCGGATTCCATCTTGTTGTAGACTTCGTCGTTTACGTAGCCCTGGATCAGCGGCTTTTGCTCTAGGAGAAGGTCCAGGCAGGCCTGCCAGTCTGCAGGGTCCGTGGTGTTAACGTCTATTCCAAGGGCGTACTGAGCTGTGCCGAAACCGTCCCTGGCGCTGTTGAACTGAAGTATCTTTCCTGCGTACTTTTCGTTCCACAGTATGTCCCAGCCGCCCAGATCTTCTTCGTCTACGTAATTGGTGTTGTAGATGATGCCTACGCGTCCATAGGTGTAGGGCACAGAGTAGGCGTCATCCGGATCGTAGTAGAGTCCGCGGAACTGCTCGCCTATATTGTCGTAATAGCACTCCGCGCCGTATTTTTCGCAGGTAGCTTCGAGGTCTATGGGGAGAAGCAAATCTACTGCTAACAGCCATTACACCATGTAGTCGGAGGGGAAGATAACATCGTAGCCGGAAGCTCCGCCGCTTATCTTGGCGTAGAGGTCCTCGTTGGAATCGAAGGTTGTGTAGTAGACCTTCAGCTTTCTTCCGGTAAGATCCTCGTAGTACTCCTCAAAGCCGGATATGCAGTCGAATATGCCTTCGGAGCCGTCCGCAAGGTATTCTCCCAGGTTGTAGATGTAGACCTTGTCTGTGGCTTCTCCGCAGGCTGTGAGACCTGCTGCAAGGCCAAAGGCCATTATAAGAGCAAGAATGATGCATGCAGTTTTCTTCATCAAAGCTCACCCCTTTCTTTGCGGAGCCTGAGCTTAAAACGCCTGCTTGCTTCTTTTTGCCTGTTTGCGTTCCTTTCGTCTGCACCCGAGGCGAAATTATATATCAGAAGCAGCACGAATACAACAAAGAATATCAGCGTGGACAGCGCGTAGATGTCCGGTTTTACGCTTTTTTTGGTCATGGCAAAGATGTGTATGGTAAGCGTTTCGAAGCCGGACCCGCTGGTAAAGTTGCTTATTACAAAGTCGTCGAAGGACAGGGTGAATGCCATGATAAGGCCTGTAAGTATGCCAGGCGCTATGAACGGCAGCTCCACCTTAAAGAAGGACTGGGCAGGCGTGCATCCAAGGTCCATAGCCGCTTCCGGTAAGTTGCGGTCCATTTGCTTAAGCTTTGGCAGTATGGACAGGATAACGTAGGGAAGCGAAAATGTTATGTGGGCTATAAGCAGGGTCCAGAAGGACAGGTAGCTGTCCAGCCCAAGCAGGGTGCCGCTGAACACGAACAGGAGCATCAGGGAAATACCTGTTACTATGTCCGGGTTCATCATAGGGATGTTGGTGACTGTCATCAGTGCGCTGCGGAAGTAATTTGCCTTGAGCCTGTGTATGCCAAGAGCTGCCAGGGTGCCCAGTATGGTGGACAGCACGGCAGAGGAAAGGGAAAGCACAACAGTGTTCTGCAGGGCCTGCAGGGTTGCGCCGTCGCGCAGCATCTCCTTGTACCAGCGCAGGGAAAAACCGTTCATTACGGTGGTGGATTCTCCTCCGTTGAAGGAGATCAGTATCATAACGAACAGCGGCGCGTAGAGGAATATGAATACCAGTACAAGGTATATTTTGGAGGCAGCGGAGACTTTCTTCATAGCATCGGCCTCCCGCTCATTTCTTCAGGATCGGCAAAGCGGTTCATGACTCCCATGGAGATGATTATCAGCACCATGAGGATCAGGGAAAGCGCCGCGCCGAAGTGGTAGTTGACTGAAACTCCGGTAAAGTAGCTCTCGATGGTATCTCCTATCAGCTGGAAGGTGCCACCGCCGAGTTTCTGGGAGATGTAGAAGGTGGATACCTGGGGCACGAAAACCATTGTGATGCCGGAGATTACTCCCGGGCGCTCGCGGAGTTCCTC
>CADALS010000124.1 GCA_902788795.1 uncultured Eubacteriales bacterium
CAGAGAACGCATGGACCCCGGACCTGACTGCATTTATAATAAAAAGAGGACCGTCCCCCTTGCTGATTCCAGCATAGAGAACCGTCCCCTATGATAATTATGAAGTTGGCACCTGAGAACCGTCCCTGAGTGCTACTTGTATTTGGCAGCGAGCCTGCGGGCTACGTGGACGCCGGATGCTGATGCCTGGGACAGGCTGTGTGTAACGCCGGAGCCATCGCCCAGCATGTAGAGCCCCGGTATATCAGTTTCCAGGTTGCTGTCCACTGCCACAGTGGAGTTGTAGAACTTAACTTCCACACCGTAGAGCAAGGTATCGTCGTTTGCCGTTCCCGGAGCTATCTTGTCCAGCGCGTATATCATCTCTATGATATCGTCCATCTGGCGCTTTGGCATAACAAGGGCAAGGTCCCCCGGAGTTGCTTTAAGCGTAGGCCTTGTAAAGCTCTTGGCCATGCGGGATTCGTTGGATCTGCGCCCCTTTATAAGGTCCCCGAAGCGCTGCACAAGCACTCCGCCGCCAAGCATGTTGGAAAGCCTTGCAATGGATTCTCCGTACTCGTTGCTGTCGCGGAAGGGCTCGGTAAAGCGGCTTGCCACAAGCAGAGCAAAGTTTGTGTTCTCCGTGCGCAGCGCAGGATCTGCGTAGCTGTGGCCGTTTACGGTAATGATGCCGTTGGTGTTTTCGGTAACTACCTCTCCGTAAGGGTTCATGCAGAACGTGCGGACGCGGTCCCCGTACTTTTCGGTCTTGTAGACCAGCTTGCTTTCGTAGACTTCGTCGGTAATATGCTTAAATATCTCCGCCGGAAGCTCCACCCTAAGGCCAAGGTCAACGCGGTTGCTGCTTGTCGGGATATCCAGTTTTTTGCATATGGCCTGGTTCAGCTTGGAGCCGCTGCGGCCCATTGCAAGCACCAGATCCCTGCAGGAGAATGCCTCTCCGTTCTCTGTTTCTACGCAAAAACCGTCCGCAGTCCTGTCTACAGTAGATACGACAGTGCGGAACCTGAACTCCACCTTATCCTTGGTGTAGTCGTAGATTTTTCCAAGTATCTTAACGTTTCTGTCTGTACCCAGGTGGCGCACCTTAGCGTCCAGCAGGTGCAGATCGTGGCGCAGTGCAAGAGTCTTCAGCTCCGAATTAGCGGTGGAGTAGAGGACGGCCTCGGAGCCTCCCATAGAGCAGAGCACGCTGTCTACGTACTCCATAAGCTCCATTGCCTTGTCTTCCCCTACATAAACGTGCAAATCACCACCAAAGCTGGTGGTGATGTTGTACTTCCCATCGGAAAGCGACCCTGCTCCGCCATATCCGTTCATGATATGGCAGGGGTTGCACTTTATGCAGCGTTGTGTAAGTCCTCTGGAAATAGGGCAGGCTCTTTCTGCAAGAGGCGCGCCTTTTTCCAGCACCAGCACCTTAGCGCCGCAGTTCTGTTTGGTGAGCTCGTAAGCCATAAAGACCCCGGCTGCTCCTGCGCCTACGATAATGATATCGTAGTCTTTCATTTCAGGTCTATTCCTCTTCGGCTGTGATCTTTTCGAATTCCTTAACGACCTTATCGAACTCTGCATCGTCTTCGATGTCTATGAGCTCGAATTCCTCGTCGGAAACTTCCTTGTATCCGTAGAGGTAAACGTCGTCGGAATCATCGTCGGGGATGAGAGCAATGTACTCTTTGCCATCGACTTCGAAGATGCCCATGATCTCTGCTTCGACTTCCATTCCGTCGTCGAATTCCAGGGTTATGTATTCAGCTTCGTCTTCGTATGCGGCGTTTTTCTTATCTTCTGCCATTGTATTTCTCCTTTTCCGGAACAGTATCGGTTATTTTGCGACTTAATTATAAATTAAGTTAACGTAGCTTGCAACTGTCAAAAATTAAGCGATAGTTACGGTGTCCCTGATGATCTGGCTCATCTTCTCGTACATGATCATTGCTTTGATGTAGGGGAGGCCGAATGCCTCTTCGTACCTGGCGTAATCATCGGAACCGGTCATATCCTTGAAGTATGCCTTGATCTCGTCTGTGCTTACCTTGTAATCCTTGCTCTCTGCAAGTGCCTGGTAGATCATGTAGAACTTGGTGGTCTCGATGGCGTTTTCTTTATAGGCTTCCCTGAACGCATCAAGAGAAGCGTAGCCCATCATGGACTGCATTAAGGTCTCAACATCTATGCCGTACTGAGCTGCGTAGCCCTTGTAGTATTCTATAGCGGATTCGGTCTGATAATTTACGATAACTTCCGGCATGTCCTTGTTGAAGGTGCATGCAGCGGCAACTGCGTCTTCTGCAAGAGCAGCCTTGATGCCGTTCTCTGCTTCTGCTGTGGTGCTCCAGCCGTAGTTGGTGTAGAGCTTCATTGCAACGAATTCATCGTTCCATACAGTTTCGGTGGGCTCAAGGATATAGTTGATAGTTACGGTGAACACAGACTTCTTTCCGGAAAGATCTGTGTTTTGCTCGTAAGGATCAGGGAAGGTGGCGTCCAGATCAAAGGTCTCTCCGGGCATGTGGCCTACCATTCTTTCAAGAAGGTCGTCTATGAACTTGTCCTGACCTATAGTTACTTCCGAGCCCTGGCCATTAGTGCTTCCGCCATCGAATGCTACGCCGTCTATCTTTCCGATATAGTCAATGTTGATGGTGTCTCCGTCCTTAACAGCGCGGTCCTTTACTTCCTTCATGTTGGGATACTTAGTAAGAAGGATGTCTATCTCTTTCTGTATATCTTCTTTGGATACTGTTACTTTGCTGAGATCCGGAATGGTAACGTAATCGGTGGCTTTTATATCTTTCCAGTAGCCGTTCTCGTCCAGACCGGCGCTGCGGTCGAATGTGGATCCGCTTTCTGAGCTATTGCTGTTATTGCTGTTGTTGCTGTTGTTTCCTGAGCCGCATGCGCAGAGTATAAGGGCAAAAGCCATAAGCAGCGCTGCGAGCCTGATATGTTTTTTCATAGTGTTTCTCCATTCGTGGCATTAAAATACGATTTGATATTATAACACAAATCGTGTAGTTAGTATGAAGTTTTCATTAGGTTTTCAAAAATAATACAAAATGGCTTTAATCATTTTACTTGAAGCTGCGTTTGTGATAGAATAAACTGACCGCAAATCGGGGTCATTGTAAAATGAAAAGAGATCTTTAATCATGACTATATTTAATTTTATATCGCTTCTGGGCGGGCTCGCATTGTTCCTCTACGGCATGCGTATAATGGGGGATGGCCTTACCAAAAGCTCTTCGGATACATTCCGCAGAACACTGAAAAAAGTTACCAATAACCCAGTCGCGGGATTTCTGGTAGGCGCAGCAGTAACAGCGCTGATACAAAGCTCAACAGCAACTATAGTTATAGTATCCGGTCTGGTTGGCGCCGGGCTCATGAGCTTCAAACAGTCCATAGGCGTTGTCCTCGGCGCAAACGTAGGAACTACCATCACCGGCCAGATAATAAGGCTTCTTGATATCAACGCAGACGCTGGTTCTGCTCTCAACTTCTTCAAACCGTCAACGCTTGCTCCTGTAGCTGCCGTAATAGGTATAGTCTGCATAATGTTCATAAAGACTAAATCCTCCGGGACTGTAGGGCAGATAGCAATGGGCTTCGGCATCCTTTTTACAGGCCTTCTGAACATGACAGCTGCTGTTAGTCCGCTCTCCCAGTCTACCTGGTTCTCTGATCTTTTTCTTGCGCTCTCTGACAAGCCCGTACTAGGTTTCCTTGCAGGAGCCGCTGTAGCTTTCGCAATACAGAGCTCTTCAGCTACGATCGGTATACTGCAGGCTCTCTCGATCACAGGAGCGCTTAGCTTCAGTAATATTTACTCCATAATAATTGGAATATACATTGGCGATTGTGTAACTACCGCTATCGTTTGCTCCATAGGCGCCAAGGCGGATGCTAAGCGTACAGGAATGGCTCATATACTGTTCAACCTCTGCGAAGTAGTGCTCGTAACGCTGGGAGTTACTATACTTCATGCCACGGGCGTGCTCGACGGAATATGGAGCGTTCCTATCAACTCCGGCGGAATAGCTAATACTCATACTATATTCAATGTATGCTGCGCTGTCATAATACTTCCGTTCGTAAAGTTCCTTGAAAAAGGCGCTATGGCGATAGTAAAGGACGACCCCAAGAGCCCGATCCCTGAAAAATTCCATGATGCGGAACTGCTGGATGATGCTCTTTATAGGTCTCCATCGCTTGCTCTTTCAAGCACCAGAAAGGCCATGGTGAAAGTTGCTAAAGCCGCGGAGATCAATTACCACAGGGCAAATTCACTTGTCGAAAGCTACGAACCTGCAATCAGGCTGGAAATAGACGAAGACGAAGAATTCATAGACTTCATGACAGACCACATAAGTTCATATCTTGTGGGCTTGTCTACTCATGTCAGCGGCAGGGAGGCAGATCTTTGCAACTACAATATCAAGTGCGTATTGGAATACGAAAGAATAGGAGATCTTGCTCTGAACCTGGCCCAGGCTGCCCAGGAGCTCAAGGAAAAAGGGCTTAAGCTTTCTCGTGTTGCCGTAAGGGAGATGGGCGTTCTTCATAACGCGCTTTCTGATATACTGGACAATACTATAAAAGCATACAGGGACAGAAATCCTGAGGCTGCAAAGCACATAGAGCCTGTTGAAGAGGTTGTGGACGAGCTTATCGAATCGCTGAGAGCCCGCCATGTAAGAAGGCTTCAGACCGGGGAATGCAATGTCGTTGCAGGTTCTACCTTCCTGGACATGCTTACGAATATCGAGAGAATATCTGATCAGTGCTCAAATATAGGCGTGTACTGCATGGCTCTGCACGATAAGTCAATTGCTGAGGATCAGCACGGCTACCTCGCGAGGCTGCATAAGGGCGCGGATCCAGAGTTCAACGAGATGTACTCGCTTGAGCGAGCAAAATACAAAAAGATGCTTGAAATAGCTGAAGAGATCGATAATTAATGAAAATTGATGAAAAATCTTTAATTGAATTTTGAACTTCTGGTTCACCCAAAGAAATCAGAATTTAGTTTTGCGAAAGATATGAGATAATAGAGGCGTATCCTCCTGCGGACAGGA
>CADALS010000125.1 GCA_902788795.1 uncultured Eubacteriales bacterium
GAGCTCCAAAGGTACCTAAAAAAGGTCTCGGACAAGACTCTCAGCCAGAATCTCAAGGAGCTGGAAAACGATGGCCTTGTAATTAGGAATGTCTATCCGCAGATACCGCCCAAGGTGGAGTATTCCCTTACGGAAAGGGGGAAGTCCCTGATGGAGGTACTGGACAAGCTCTGCGTCTGGGGCGAAGCGCACCGCGGCGGAAAGTAAGGAGCAGCTTTAAGCCTCAAACATGCATATACAATTGAAACTGCGGCTTTCAAGTGATAAAATAAATAGGATAAACTTGTTTAATACAGTTCACAGGAGGACGATCATATGATCTATTCAACAGAAGTTAAGGAAATGTGCCCGGTGCTCCAAGGCGTGCATCACGGCGCAGCTCCTATACCCGAAGAAGCAAAGTGGGTAAAGGCTAAGGAAGTAAAGGATATCTCCGGCTACACTCACGGGATCGGCTGGTGCGCACCGCAGCAGGGCGCATGCAAGCTTTCTCTAAACGTTAAGGACGGCGTTATCCAGGAAGCACTGGTAGAGACCATAGGCTGCTCCGGAATGACCCATTCCGCAGCTATGGCAGCAGAGATACTTCCGGGTCTTACCATACTCGAAGCTCTTAATACAGACCTTGTATGCGATGCTATAAACACCGCAATGAGAGAGCTCTTCCTGCAGATAGTCTACGGACGTTCGCAGAGCGCTTTCTCCGAGGGCGGACTTCAGATAGGCGCAGGCCTCGAAGACCTCGGCAAGGGCAACAGGTCCATGGTAGGAACCACCTACGGAACACTCTCCAAGGGCCCCAGGTACCTGGATCTTACAGAAGGCTACATTACCCAGCTTGCACTGGACGAAGAAGGCGCCATCATTGGTTACAAGTACCTCAACTTCGGCAAGATGATGGACTTCATAAAGGCAGGAGATGCCCCGGAAGAAGCTCTTAAGAAGGCTTCCGGCCAGTACGGACGCATAGACGACGCGGCAAAACTTATAGACCCGCGCAAAGAGTAAGGCAGGAGGAAACAAAGATGATCACATTTGAATCTTACGAAAGAAGAGAAAAACAGATCCTTGCCAAGCTCGCAGAGTACGGAATAGGTTCTATAGAAGAAGCTGAAAAGATAACCAAGGACGCAGGTCTGGATGTTTACCACATGGTAGAAAAGATCCAGCCTATATGCTTTGAGAACGCAAAGTGGGCTTACACCGTAGGCGCTGCTATTGCTATCAAGAAGGGCTGCCGCAAGGCTTCCGAGGCTGCTGCCGCAATAGGCGAAGGCCTTCAGAGCTTCTGCATCCCCGGTTCTGTTGCAGACCGCCGCAAGGTGGGCCTCGGCCACGGAAACCTGGGCAAGATGCTGCTGGAAGAAGACACAGAATGCTTTGCTTTCCTTGCAGGCCACGAATCCTTTGCTGCCGCTGAAGGCGCTATCGGTATTGCAGAAAAGGCAAACAGAGTACGCACCAAACCGCTGCGCGTAATACTCAACGGACTTGGAAAGGACGCTGCCCAGATAATCTCCAGGATCAACGGATTTACCTATGTGGAGACAGAGTACGATTACTTTACCGGAGAGCTCAAGGAAGTCTTCCGCAAGTGCTACTCCAAGGACCCAAACAGCTCCAGAGCTAAGGTAAACTGCTACGGTGCCAACGATGTACAGGAAGGCGTTGCTATCATGTGGAAGGAGAACGTAGACGTTTCCATTACAGGAAACTCCACCAACCCCACAAGGTTCCAGCACCCTGTAGCAGGCACCTACAAGAAGGAGCGCATCGAGGCCGGCAAGAAGTACTTCTCCGTAGCTTCCGGCGGCGGCACAGGACGCACACTGCACCCGGACAACATGGCTGCAGGTCCGGCTTCCTACGGTATGACAGATACCATGGGCCGCATGCACTCCGATGCTCAGTTCGCAGGTTCTTCCTCCGTTCCGGCTCACGTTGAGATGATGGGACTTATAGGCGCAGGAAACAACCCGATGGTCGGTATGACTGTTTCCGTAGCCGTTTCCGTAGAGGAAGCTGCTAAGGCAGGAAAGTTCTGATATGAAAGGATAAGCTATGATACGCCATATCGTGATGTTCAAGATCAAGGACGAATGCAAGGCGGAGATCCCTCAGCTGGTAGAGGCATTCTACGGCATGAAGGGCAGAATAGAAGGAATGACGGATCTTGAGGCCGGAGCAGATTTCCTGCACAGCGGCAGATCCTACGACCTTGCTCTTACAACGGTATTCACAGACAGAAAGTACTTTGATGCATACGCGGACCACCCGGTCCACAGGCCGGTAAAGGCCCATATGCACGAGGTAATGGAATCTTCCGTAGCCTGCGATTTCGAATTCTAAGCTTAGTTCACCTGCTTCCGGTGCGCCCGGGGGCAGGTGTTTGTTTATTGAAAGCATGAAAGCACTTTATTTTGACGGTAAAAAAGCTGTTTATAAGGAAGACCTTCCGCTTCCGCAAAGAAGGCCGGGGGACAGTCTTATAAAGGTAGTGGTGGCGGATATCTGCAGCACGGATAAGGAGATACTGAAAGGCTACAGGCCGGATTTCAAGGGCGTAATGGGCCATGAATTCTGCGGAATAGTTGAGGAGAGCCCGGATCCTGCGCTTGTGGGAAAGCTCGTAGTTGGAGAGATAAACGAGGGCTGCGGAGACTGTCTTTACTGCAGGACTGGCAGGGAAAAGCACTGCCTTTTAAGGCAGACTCTGGGCATGTCCAGGGACGGCTGTTTTGCAGAGTATCTTGCGATGCCAACCAGGCTTCTGCATGTGGTACCTGAAGGGCTTAGTCCGGAGAAGGCAGTGTTTACGGAGCCTCTTGCTGCCGCTTTCGAGATAACAGAGCAGGTAAAGATAGAGCCTGGCATGGATGTCTGCGTCGTAGGTGACGGCAGGCTGTCGCTTATGATAGCTCAGGTACTGGCACTTACAGGTGCTAAGCTCACCGTTATAGGACGCCATCCGGAAAAGCTCGATATGTATAAAACCTTTGCAAGGACCGTTCTGGAGACAGAATACAGGACTGAAAGCGGCGGTGTAAAGGATCTTACAGCGGATGAATGCTTCGATGTTGTTGTGGATGCCACAGGCAGCAGGAGCGGCATAGAGCTTTCCATGGCCCTGGTGCGCAAGATGGGCACCATTGTATTAAAGAGCACCTACGCAGGAAAGACAGAGCTGGATCTGAGCCTTATACCTGTTGGTGAGATAAGCATAGTGGGCAGCCGCTGCGGTCCTTTTGAGCCTGCACTGAGGCTTCTTTCGGAGGGCAAAGTGCAGTTCCCGCCAGTGGAGCTCTACGAACTTGCCGATTGGGAGAAGGCCTTTGCCTCTGCAGCATTCAAGGCTGGTTTTTCTTTTGAATAAAAGGAGTTTACGTAATGAAAGTTATCGACGTATTCAAGTGCTATTACGAGGCGGAGTGCGTTTTCTCGGGTGTCCCAAGGCACGGGGCCGCGGTAACGCTTACTGCAACATCCGATGAGGGCCAGATAAGCTACGAGGCAGGCGTATCCTTCTTCCCGCACAATGCTCCGGACGACTTCGGCATCTCCTACGATGCATACGCAAGCAGGACAGTCTACAGTGGGAAAGGGCGCCGCAGCAAAAAGCGCGAACAGCAGCTTCTGGCAGAGCTTCAGAAGGTAATAGACGAGGCCGCTTCAGACCTTAACGGCAAAGTCTTTTGGGACAAAGCCTTGATAGAGCCCAGGCTCGGCTGATATTGTCAGAACAGCCTAAAAACTGACATTGTTTTTTGTATATAATATTGCATAAAGCTGTGGTAGAATCATATTGTTAAAAGGCGCCGAAAAGACGCAAACAGAAAATATTCACGGAGGATGAAAATGAGCGCACAGGTATTGGATTGCAAAGTAGTAGCACAGGCTATAAAAGACGAGTGCAAGGCAGAAGCTGAAGCACTCAAGGCAAAGGGCATAACCCCGAAGCTTGGAATCGTCAGAGTAGGAGAAAAGGGACCGGATCTCTCCTACGAGAAGGGTGCTACAAAGACCATGAACGAGGCTGGTATAGAGGTAGAAGTATTCGCTATGCCTGCTGATGTTTCCCAGGAAGATTACATCAAGAAGTTCAGGGAGATCAACGCGGATCCGACCATCCACGGCATACTCGCTTTCAGACCTCTTGACAACATAGACGAAAACGTTGCCATAGGCGATAACCTGGATCCCATCAAGGACGTAGACGCCTGCACATCCGCTAACATGGGCAAGCTCGTTATCAACGACCCGACAGGACTTTATCCCTGCACAGCAAGCGCTATAGTTGAGGTCATCAACTACTACGCAGAGGAGATCAAGGCTGCTACCCGCAAGGCCTACGCTCCGCTGCCGCTGGCAAAGCCCGGCCAGGAAGACGATGTCTGCTGCGGCCTGGACGTTTGCGTTATCAACAACTCCAACGTTATAGGAAAGCCGGTATCCATGATGCTGACCAACCGTTTCGCAACAGTTTCCATAGTCCACCACCTGACCCACGGAGAGGTAAAGAACGACTACATAAAGAGAGCTGACGTCGTGATCTGCGCAGTTCCGTTCAAGAACTCCGTAACAGCTGACATGATCAAGGAAGGCGCTGTTGTTATAGACGCTGCAGTCGTACGCGAAAAGGCATTCGACGAGAACGGACAGCCCATCATGAACGAAAAGACAGGAAAGCAGAAGATCGTTACCTTCGGCTGCTGCAGCCCGGACGTAGAGGAAAAGGCAAGCTGGAAGACTCCTGTTCCCGGCATCGGCGGAATAACCTCTGCTGTTCTCTGCAAGAACCTCATCAAGGCATGCAAGATCCAGAACGGTCTGTAATGAAAAGCACTATCTATTTTGCCGCCGGGTGCTTCTGGGGCTCAGAGCTGTTCTTCAAGCAGTTCAAGGGTGTCCTGGATACCCAGGTAGGCTACGCAAACGGTCCTACAGCGGACCCAACATATAAGGACGTCTGCAACGACAGCGGCCACGCGGAAACCGTACAGATAGACTACGATCCGGCTGTTATAAGCCTGGAAAAGCTCATAGACTATTACTTTATGATCATA
>CADALS010000126.1 GCA_902788795.1 uncultured Eubacteriales bacterium
GAGATCGGGGACATGATCTGCATAGGCACCACCAAGATGCTCTACTACTGCTTCCCTAAAGAAGGCGGAGACGTAGTAGCCAAGACCAGACTCGCAGCAGAAGAACTCTACAAAATGTAAATTGGGGACGGTCCCGAATTGTCATTTTAGCATTTTTTTACAAAATGACAATTCGGTACCGTCCCCAATTATCAAAGAGATCTTGCTTTTAAGATGCGGTCCCGGCCCTGCAAGTCCTTTACTATGAAAGCCTGCCTGAAGGCTCCTGATTCCAAAGCCATGGACAGCACCTCTGCGCCCTGGTCGTCCCCTATCTCCATAAGGAAAAGTCCGGAGGGCTTAAGGTATTTGGGCACGTCCGCAATTATACGCCTTACTATGTCCAGGCCGTCCGCTCCGCCGTCTAAAGCCATGCGGGGCTCGTAGTCCTTAACGTGCTTTTCCAGCCTGTCAACCTCCGCGCTTGGTATGTAAGGCGGGTTGGTGAGCACAGCATCGAACTTCCGCTCTTCTTCCTCAAGGCTGCCGAGGGCCTCGAAAAGGTCCCCTCTCAGCACTTTCACGTTCTCAAAAGGCCTTAAGTTTACGCGCGCCAGCATGAAAGCCTTTGGCGAAAGCTCCGTAGCAACCACCTTAGACCTTTGAAGCTCCTTAACCACAGCAGCCGCTATTGCTCCGCTGCCTGTGCAAAGATCCAGCACGTAAGGCGCAGGTCCAAGCCCAAGAACCTTCCTGGCCTCGGCTATTCCTGCAGTGCAGGCAGAATCGCTAACGGGCTCGGAGAGCTCCTTAACAGCAAGTTCCACCAGCTCTTCTGTTTCCGGCCTTGGGATAAGCACCCTTTCGTCCACGGCAAGTGTACCGCCGCAGAAGTCCGCAGTCCCAAGCACATACTGAAGCGGCCTGCCCTTGCAGCGCTCGTTTATAAGAGCCGCCGATGCAAGCAGGACCTTGTCGTCCACCTCGTCGTCCTTGTGGGAATACAGCCAGCTTCTTGCGCAGGAGAGCACGTGGCAGGCAAGCTGAGCCGCCTCGGCCTCCGGGCACTCTATGCCGGCCTTCTTAAAGACCCTTATTATCTCGTTTATGAATTCTTCAACTGTCATCAGCTATTTCTTGTTCTTCTCTTCTATGAATCTTGCGGTCTCTTCCTCGTTTTTCACCAAGGTGCCGTCCGCAAGCTGCACGCCTACCCAGTAGTCCACGGGAACGTCCTCGTTCATGTGGGATGGAAGCACGGCGTTCATAGCCGCAATTGCAACTTCCAGCTCCTTAAGATCCGGCTCGCAGGTGGTGAGCTTTTGCAGCAGTATGCCCGGCATGCTGAGAGCCTTTACTATGGCGTTGTCGTGGCGGCCTGTCCACTGCAGCAGCTCGTAGGAAAGCCCCGCAACGACAGGTATGAGCAGCAGCCTGGTTATTATCCTTGCGAAAAGCCCCGGCCAGCCGAACAGGCTGAACACCAGCAGGGAGATGACCATTACGAACATCATGAAGCTTGTTCCGCAGCGGGGGTGCAGAGTGTAGAAGCTCTGCGCGTTCTCCGGGGTCAGCTCCAGGCCGTTTTCGTAGCAGTGTATGGTCTTGTGCTCCGCGCCGTGATACTCAAAAGTCCTGCGCACATCAGGCACGGACCTTGCAAAGAGTATGTAGCCTATAAAGATGCAGATCCTTATGATGCCTTCCAGCAGGTTCAGCAGAACCACGTTTTCCAGGCCGGCTTTTCTTACCAGGCCCAGCAGGAAGGTCGGCAGCAGTATAAACAGCGCTATCACCAGTGCAAGTGCCACAGCAACGGTGCCAATAACTGCGCCCTTGGAAAGGCCCTCCGGCTTTTCCTCCGTGCTCTTGGCGGGCTCCTCCAGCTTTTCCAGCACGTCCGCGCCGTACATCAGTATGGACGTTCCGGTAACAAGGGAGCTGACAAAGCTCACCACGCCCCTTATTATGGGCAGCTTCTTCCAGGAGCCCGGCTTTTTCAGCGGCTCCACGGTAAGGTGGATGTTGCCGTCCGGCTGCCTTATTGCAACGGCTATGGCCCTTGAGCCCCTCATCATAAGGCCTTCGAGTATAGCCTGCCCGCCAACTTTTGTTGGGCAGGCGTTTTTCATAAATATCCTGTTAAGATCCATAATGCGGCTTTAAGCCTATAACCTCGTCTTTAAAAATCTCTGTATAAACTCATAATTGCTCTTGGTGTGGACAAGATCGAATACTATCTTTTCCGTGGCCTCTTCCACGCCCCAGTCCGCAACGGCTCTTCTCATCAGCCAGACTGCCTCCAGCTCCTCAGGAGACATAAGCATGTCTTCCCTTCTGGTGCCGGTCTTGTTGATGTTTATAGCCGGGAATATGCGCTTTTCCTGAAGCCTGCGGTCTAAGTGCAGCTCCATATTGCCTGTGCCCTTGAACTCTTCGAATATCATATCGTCCATGCGGCTGCCGGTCTCTATGAGGGCTGTTGCAAGGATCGTGATGCTTCCGCCCTCCCGGGTGTTTCTGGCCGCGCCGAAGAACTTCTTGGGCTTGTAGAGCGCTGCGGGGTCCAGGCCTCCGGAAAGCGTCCTGCCCGATGGCGGCTCAACAAGGTTGTAAGCCCTGGCCAGCCTGGTTATGGAGTCCATGAGTATAACAACGTCTTTTCCGTGCTCGCAGAGGCGTTCTGCCCTCTCCAGGACCATCTCAGCCACCTTTACGTGGTGCTGAGGCTGCTCGTCAAAGGTAGAATAGATAACATCGCCCTTGATGGACTCCTTCATGTCCGTAACTTCTTCCGGGCGCTCGTCTATGAGCAGCACCATCAGTTTTACACCCAGATCCTGAGCTTCTATGGCTTTTGCTATCTGCTTAAGGAGCGTTGTTTTTCCTGCCTTAGGAGGCGCAACGATAAGGCCGCGCTGGCCCTTTCCTATGGGGGCTACAAGGTCTGTGAGCCTCATAGAAAGCGCGTTGCTGCCCTTTTCCAGGCAAATGCGCTCCTGCGGGTAGATAGGTGTAAGATCCGAGAAGTCCTTGCGGTACTTTGCCACGCCGGGCTCGTCCCCGTTTACTGTCCTTACGTAGAGCAGGGCTCCGAAGCGCTCCCCTTCGTTGGGCTTTCTTACCACGCCGAGGATCTCGTCTCCGGTCTTGAGGTTGAAGCGCCTGATCTGCGTAGGCGAAACGTAGATATCCTTGTCGGATGTAAGGAAGTTCTCGAAACGCAGGAAACCGAAGCCGTTGTCCGAGAGCTCCAGTATGCCTGTAGTGTCGTAGCGGTTGTCGTATTTGCTCGGCTGGGCTGGCTCGTCTGCCTGGGCTGCTGACCCTTCGGCGGCGCTACCTGCGTATGCAGCTGCATTGTTTTCTGCGCATTCTTCGCTGGCAGAGTCTGCGCTGCCGTCAGCAAGGGCATCTTCTGCTGCCTTCGGGGCAGGACCCTCCGCCTTGGCATCCTGTGCCTTATCTTCTGCCTTAGCTCCCTGCGCGTCTGCATTTTCCGCAGTTTCCGCGGCCTGCTTTTTGGGCCTTCCGCGGCGCTTTTTGGGCTGAGCCTCCGCTTCCTTTTTTGCCTCTTCTGCCGGCTTTTCTGCTTCCTTGGCAGGCTCTGCGTCAGCCTTAGGATCTTCGGCTTTGGCCTCCGCGGCCATCTGAGCCTGAGCCTCCTGATGCATCCTGGTAAGGATGTCTATTATCTCTTTTTTCTTGAGTTTATCGGCGCCTTCGATCTTAAGAGCCCTTGCTATCTCCCTGAGCTCGGCAACCTTTTTTTCTTTTATAATGTCAAGTTCCATCAAATGATCTCCACAAAAAGAAAACGTATGAAATTTCTTCTGATTCCGGGAAAACGCGGGAGAGATCCCGCCTGGGAAAAAAGTTAAATTGATTTTATCATATGTGCTTATAAAAAACAACACAATATCCAAAATTTCACAGTAGCCGGAATGCACTGATTTGCATTTTTAATCATATTAATATATAATCCTGCATTAGTATGGAAAACGAAAACGCTCTCCAACTTAATAGTTCAGGCACAGACACTCCTCAGCCCGCAAACGCGGCGCCCTGGTATTGCGTGCTGCCGCTTATAGCTCTTGGCGCAGTGCCGCCGCTCTACGGCATAATAAGGCCGGATGCCAGCCTGGGCCTTTGCATTTGGCTGACTGCTGTTGCTGTTTTTTGCTACGCTGTCTGCATGGCTAAAAAGCAGATCAGATTCAGGTTCAGACCTGTTCAGGCAGCTGCCGCGCTCTACGGGGCGATGGCTGTGGTATCCTGGTTCTGCAGCCCATACAGGCAGGCCGGGCTAGGCGCAGCGCACCTGGAGAGCACCGCCATGATGGTATGCTGCGCGGTAGGCATCATACTGCTTTCCGGCACCAAGCTGCCGGACTGGGCCCTGGGCGTATGTGTTTGGGCCGCCATGATAGTAATAACCGTGCGGACCGTCCTGGACGATCTTTCGTACCTGGGCCTTAAGAGCGTTCCGTCCGATATAATGCTTACTGTGCCGGCCATGGCATTCGTATTCGTGCTTTTAGCCGGAAACCTTGGGCGAGGCAAGCTCTTTGCAGCCGCCAACGGCTTCGTCTGCTGGCTGGTGCTTGCCCTTCTTGTAGCTTCCGCTGCAAAGACCGATCCTGTAACGGCAGCCGCAGCATTCCTTGCAGGGATGATAATACTGGCCGCTGTCCACTTCCGCTTTGCGGCAAGAGGCCTTGGAGCTGCCGCTTTGTTTGCGGCAGTCCTGATAATCGTTTTAGGCTTTGCCTGGAACACCTGGAAGCCAAAACTGGAGCATTTGACCGAGTCCACACTTGCAAACGCGCAGCTTATCGATATAGTAACAGAAGAAAACAGCGTAGTGTTCACGGCCTGGCCGGACAGCACAGGTCCGGTACAGCCGTCCGAAGATCCGGAGGACGCAGAGCCGGCAGAAATAGCGCAGCCGGTAACGCTCAGGGCCGTGCTAAGTGCGGCAGAAGGCTCAGAAGGACTTGCCAAAGCGGACTTTTTGGACGCCGAAGGCAGCAAACTGGCCCTTAAAGAGAGCGAAACCTTTAATTGATGTCGAACCCTACCATTCTCTGTTCAAATTGTGTATAATAAGGAGAAATAATACCAATGTCCTTCGGATAGAGTATTCCGGCCAAAACTGGGATCTTGCTCTTACGGAAGGAGAAGCGTATTATCTCAATAGTAAAGACGAGCTCACAAAGCTCAAAGGCACAACGTCCCGTCCTGCTGCCGCAGGGCCGCGCTTTATAACAGAGCGCTGCGCTGTTTGGCCATACGCAGCTGCACTGGCAAAGGCTGAGCCTCTTACCGGATACGGCGCAGGGAGCTTCCCTCTCCTGCATGCAGAAGATCCGGTCTACCGCTTCAAATGCGGCCTGGACCCTTCCGCCACGGAAGAAGATCCAAAGAGCTTATATCTTGCCGGCGCTGTACAAAACGGGTACGTATCGCTTGCCGCAATGGCTGCTGTCTTCATCTTCTACGCAGTTTCTTACATAAAGCAGCTGCATTCAGAAGCCCAGCCCTCTGCGAGCAGGCACCAAAAGGCGGCCATATTTGCCGCCCTGCTCTGCCTTCTTGCCGCAGGAGCCGTCAATACTCCCCAAACCGGAACGATGCCGCTGTTTTATATGCTTATCGGAATAGGGCTTGCGGCAGACTATAAGGACACTAAAGGAGGTACCACAGATGGTATTTGAAAAGATCAGAGACATAATTGCTGAACAGCTGGATGTAAACCCCGAAGCTATCACCATGGAAACAGACCTTATGATGGACCTTGAGGCAGACTCTCTGGATGCTGTAGAGATCATCATGGCAATAGAGAGCGAGTTCGACATCGAAGTTCACGACGAAAAAGCAGAGGACTTCAAGGTCGTTGCCAACATCGTAAGCTACGTAGAAGAACAGACAAAGTAA